>NZ_JAXEGN010000250.1:0-5280 GCF_034103065.1 Bullifex sp.
CCAGTAATACAAACAATATTACAATATGGAAGTGCTTTTTGAGCAACCTTCTCAGGTATAATTCCAATTTCACCAATTAATCTTGCACCTTCATTAATATTTGAATTTACAAACTCTGTACTCATTTTGTAGCTCTCTAAGAAGTTATCAACTGCTTTTTTATTTTCATTAATAAACTCTGTTCTAGCAACAACAACACCAGTTAATAGAGCACTTTCAGGAGAAACCTTATCCCATTCCTTATTTAAATCGAGTGCTATTCTAATTGATGGATTTTGAACCATAGCAGTAGTTGCAAATGGCTGAGGAAGAAGAGCTACTGCATTTGGATCCTTTAAAAGAGCAGCAACACACTCTGTATGCTCACTCTTCCACTCAATAGGAAGATTTGCTAGTCCATTTTGTTCTAAAATGAAGTTTAAAGCATACTCAGGTGTTGATCCTTTACCAGATGAATAAATAGTTTTTCCCTTTAAATCCTCTAGATTATTAACACTATTTCCATTTTCACAAATATATAAAACTCCAAGTGTATTAACAGCAATTACCTGAACCTTTCCCTTTGTACTATTATAAATAACAGCAGCAAGATTTGCTGGAAGAGCTGCGATATCAACTTCCCCCTTAACTAGCATTGGTGTAATTTCTGTAGGCGCACCAACAATTTTAAACTCATAGTTATTTCCATTAACGCTTGAGGTCTTACTTTCATCCATAAGCTTAACCATACCCATAGCAGTAGGTCCCTTGAGAGCTACAACCTTTACATTAGTTGGATTTAATACAGAATAATCTGCATCCTCTTTTGCACCCATTGCAAATGCTGATAAGCAAAGGGTAGTAATTAAAACAAATAATAGTAGTTTTTTCATTCCTATATCTCCTTAAGTTTTTCAATATCTTTAATTAATATTTTGTGTCCCTTAGTCTCAATTGCTCCACGATCTTCAAAGTACTTTAACTCTTTAAAAAGCGCACTTCTTGCAATTGCAAGATATGATGCAAGCTGAGTTCGTGAAGAAAATTCAATATTTTTAGTTAAAAGATAACTTCTCACCTTCTCTCTACTACTTTCTTTAGTTAATAAATCGATACGAGAAAGTAAAAAAGAAATACGAGAGTTCATAAAGGTGCAGTATAAAGTTAATGCCTCTTCATTTTTTAATAGCTTTTTCCTAAATACTTCTTTTGAAACAAAGATAAGTATGGAGTCTTCAAGACAGCTAAGCTTTGTCTTTAAGCGCTCATCACAAAATAGATTTGAAACTCCATATACACTGTTTTGTTTTAATAGCTGGATTAGAGTTCCATTAGCACTTCTTACTTCTACTAAGCCACTTTTAATTAATACAACGCTAGATAGCTTAGCTTCATCATCAACTAAGTGTCCCTTTCTTGCATTAATAATTTCTATATCTTCCTTTACAAAGGAGAGCAGATTAAAAAGCTCAACTATTTCCATAGCTAGTATGCTATACTAGTTAAAACCTTATTTCAAGCACTTAAATTGGTCTATTTTTAGACTTTTAATGATGTATACTTTGCTCTATACTCTCTTGGAGATAACCCATAATACTCTTTAAAGGCATAAGAAAATGATGAAAGCCTACTATAGCCTAATAAAGATGAGACTATATCAACAGATTGAACAGAGTTAATAAGCATTACCTTTGCTTGCTGCATTTTCATATCTGTAATTATGTCTCCTGGGGTTTTATTATATAACTCCTGGCAAATTCGAGTTAAATGGCTCTTAGAATAACCAGTTTCTTTACAAAGTCTATCTAAAGACCAATCATCAGAAATTGTACGTGATATGCGTACCCAAAGCTGAGAAAGCTCCTGCCTATGACGATGGCTTGATCTGCTTTCACTAAAGGCAACAGCCCTTTCCATGCTTATTAAAAAGAGCTCTTCATATTTTTCCATAGCGCCTTCACTTCTATGATCTTGATATAGCTCTTCACGAAAGATCCCTTGAACGTTATTTCTTAGCTCTTCGATATTATTAAATTGTCTTACCTCGTAATCGGAAAATGGAGGAATAAATATAGGCGAGTCTCCCCAAATAGTAATCCAAAGCATCTCCCAAACTTGACCCTTTGGAGTATATTCATAGTGCCCTTGTCCTTGAGGGGCACTAATAAAGACTTCTCCAGGTCCAATCTTTATTTCTTGTCCATCATCCATTATTATCACTCCACTTCCAGAAAGTGTAAAAACAAATGCAGAAAACCCTCTATGGGGAGTTCTCCATAGCCAAAAATCATCAGTTAAATGACCATAGCCTCCTTGCTTTACTCTTGCATTAAAAAATGGTGGAGCTTCTATAATTTTAGATGACATATGACGATTATCGATAAAGGTACTTGGTTCATGAACTGTTTCACGGGTAAATCTCATATAGGTAATAATAACATAAATGAGAATTTTTCGAAAGTTTTTGAGTATATATAGAATTGTTATTACTACTTATATACCAGTATCATGTGAGTGCTATAAATTACAATTATTTAGGAGAGAAAATGTCAGATTTTCCTTATGATCCATGGCAGAAGTGTCAAACAAGATCTGGACTTGCTGCTGATTTAGTAATTTCTGCACTACAAAAAGAAATAAGAAGAAACAATGCAGAAAATGCTGCTACCTTAGCATATGAAATGCTAATTACCAGTGAAGATATGGAAGAATATCTTTGGTTTAGATTAAAGACTATCAGTGTTGAGGATGTAGGACTTGCTAATCCTATGGCTGCTGTATTAGTTGGTATTCTTGACTACATGAGAAAAACCTTTAAGCAACCAGGTGATAGAGGTCTCTTAGCTATTCATGCTGTTAGATACCTTTGTCAAAGTCAAAAGGATCGTTCAAGTGACGAGATGTATAACTGGATTATGAAGGAGTATAAAAGAGGTAATTTAAAGCCTATTATTCCTGATTATGCAGTTGATAAGCATACTCTAAAAGGTCAAATGGAAGGTAGAAATGAAGATGATTTCTACTCAACCGGCTCACAGGTATCTCCTGAGTGGGAAGATAGAGATAAGACCTATCGTGAAAGAATTTTAAAAATCTTAGAAGAAGATAAAAAACAAAACTAATATTAAGGAAAGAAAAAATGAAAAAAGCTCTCATCACATTAATGCTTGTTGCAATTTGTGTTACAGCAGTTTTTGCTTCAGGTGCTTCAGAACAGAAGCAGGAAGCACGTGTTGTTACAACAGTTTGCCGCGCAAGCTATGTAAACGAAGAATGGTTTAAAAACATGAATGCAGCTTTCGAAGCTGAAACAGGTATTCATGTAGACGTTCAGCCTACTCCAGGTAATGATGCTGACCACGATGCAAAGCTAAACATCGACCTTCTTGCTGGTAGCACAATTGACGTTATTCCTTCACTCGGACCTAAGTTCTACTACAACAGAGCAGATGCAGGTTATTTTGTAGCCTTAGATGATTTAATTGCATCAAAGGGCACCGATGCTACTAAAATATGGGGCTCTTACCTTCCTTACAGCGATGATGGACACTACTATGCTGTTCCATACAAGCAGGAAGTTTACTGTGTATTCTACAACAAAGCTCTCTTCGATAAAGCAGGTGTTCCTTACCCACAGGGTCCATGGACATGGGATGAGTATGTTGAGACAGCTAAGAAAGTAACAAACCTTTCAGAAGGTATCTATGGTTCATACATGAACATTGAAAACCCATGGTTCATCCTTTCAGCTAAGCAAAAGAATATTCCTCTTTATAAAGAAGATGGTACATGTAACTTCGATGCACCAGAGTTCAGAGAATCAATTGAGTGGTATAAGAGCCTTGGTAACGATCTTAAAGTTCAGATGCCTGTTGACGAAGTAGTTAACGAAAATGCTAGTTGGAACTACTATGCAATGGCAGGTGACCACCTTGCTCTCTTTGTTCAGGGTAACTGGTTTACAAGACTTTTAAATAGCCAGACAGACTATCCTAAAGATTGGGATTACGGTGTAGCTCCTACTCCAAGTGCAGGAGAAGATGGTAATAATAACTTCGTATCAATGGGTTATTACTCAATTAACAAGAATGCAGAGCACCCAGAAGAAGCTCTTGAATACCTCCTTTGGCTTGGTCAGAACCAGTGGAAGTATGAAGGCCAAATCCCAGCTCTTGCTTCATTAACAGCTGAAGAGCAGAACCAGGTATTCTCTGCAATTGCAGATGCTTCTCACGGTCAGGTTACCGTATCAGACCTCTATGAAAACTTCATGAACACAGGAATGGGCGTTGCTCAGTCTGATATCATTGGACCAGCAGCAGATGAGTATAACAGAATCGTTAACGATGAAGTTGCTGCTTACTGCATGGACTTACAGGATATCGATACAACAATTAGTAAGATTTGTTCTCGTGTAAACGAAGCAATTAAAAACGTACAGTAATTAGGAAAAGCTTGAAAATGGCAAAGATGGAAAAAAAGAACGATAAGAGTGCATACCTCTTTATCCTTCCCTTCTTGCTCATGTTCATAATATATAAGCTTTATCCAATGGTTTATGGATTTGCTGTTAGCTTCTTAGATAGAAATTCTACTAAGAAGCTCAGCTCAAATGATATCGTTTGGTTTAAGAACTATATAAATGTACTAAGTAGCAAGACATTCTGGGAAACACTTGGAAGATCATTTTATTTTGCAGCTGTTTACACTGCAGTTGTAATGATATTTGGTTTTCTATTTGGTGTACTCTTTAACAATGAGTTTAAGGGACGTAAGATTGTTAGGACAATGTTCTACATGCCTTATGTAACAAATATTATTGCAATTGGTATCGTCTTTAAATACCTTTTGAACCCAACAAAAGGTCCTGTTAATGCCATTTTCCGCCTATTTGGACAAACTGGACCAAAGTGGCTTTCCAGTCCTGAAATGGCTCTGCCAACTGCTGCTGTAATTGGAGCTTGGTTGGCACTAGCCTTTAACATTATTACAGTACTCGCAGCCCTTCAGGAAATCCCAAAAGACCTCTATGAGGTTGCCGAGATCGAAGGTGTAACCTTCTTCCAAAAGCTTTGGTATATTATTCTACCAATGCTAAAGCCTGCTCTTTTTATGCTTTTGACAATTACTGTTATCAATTCATTTAAGAGCTACACAACTATTGTAGGTCTCACCGCAGGTGGTCCAGGCACATCAACAAGAACGCTTTCATATCAAATCTATGAAGACGCATTTACTTATATGAAGTTTAGTATTGCCTCTGCAGAAGGTGTATTGCTCACTATCATGATAGTTGCAATA
>NZ_JAXEGN010000251.1:0-2480 GCF_034103065.1 Bullifex sp.
GTCTTGCTCCCTCTGCAGTACTGGAAACAACACGTGTTTGTGCTAAAGGAAGATTTTCCTCAAGCCACAACTTTCCTTGTAGAAGTCCCTGTTCATGAGAACATATTAAGGTTATATCTGATAGCTTGGTTCCCTTTTTTACAAGAAGTGCTTGGTCTATTACAAGCTCAGTTTCACAAATCACTGAAATATCATCGTGGGAGAGAAGTTCATCAATATATGCAGTAACAGGACCTCCTACAGTGTTTTCTTGAGGAATCACAGCAAAGTTACACTGTCCATCAATCATTAATGTAACTGCATCACTTACTGTTTTTTCAGCATGATAAGATGCATCATCACCGAAAAATAGCATTGCTGCCTGACCTGTATAAGTACCTTCAGGTCCAAGATATGAAACACTTTCTTCTGTGAATCTTGTCCATTCAAGGTTCTCCTGGGAAGTAGCACAAGATACAAGAGTTAGCCCAAGAATAATAATTGTTAAAAGTTTTTTCATAAAAAGAATCTACTTCTTTATCACATTAAAATTCAATCTATATCTCAAACATATTTCCTTCTATATGTAGAATCATATTAACATTTGATAAAACTTTCTAATTCCTGTCTTCTATTATTACTTCTAATGTGACTTAATAGTACAACCTTATAAATAATATTTATCTTGTTAGAATTAAAATAACCATGTTATAATAGTTTGTACAAGCAGTGAACAAAAGGAGAAATGTTTTATGCAATATGGATACTTCGATGATAAAAATCGTGAATATGTAATAACAAGACCAGATATACCTGTTTCATGGACTAACTACCTTGGATGTGAGAAAACTGGAACAGTAATTAGCCACAATGCTGGTGGATATATGTTTCATGAAAGCGCTGAAAACCATCGAGTAACAAGATTTAGAGCAAATGGTGTTCCACTTGATCGCCCAGGACACTATGTATATTTACGAGATAATGATTCCAATGACTATTGGTCAATCTCTTGGCAACCAGTTGGTAAAAGCTTAGATAAAGCTAAGTATGAAGTAAGACATGGTCTATCTTACTCAATCTTTAAATGTTCATATAAAGGAATTAAAGCTGAGCAAAAGCTATTTATCCCACTTGGAGATGCAGTAGAGCTATGGGATATTAAAGTTAAAAACACCACAAAGAAAGATAAGAATATTTCTCTTTTTCCATATTGTGAATTTTCTTTTAACTTAATTGAAATTGATAATCAAAATCTTCAAATGTCACTATATTCTCAAGGCTCAAGATATGAATCAGGTGTTATAGAAATTGATAACTTCTATGACCCTGATATGTATCACTACATCACTACAAGCTTCGATGCCGATGGATTTGACTCTGTTCGGGATCAGTTTATTGGGGTTTATAATACAGAAACAAATCCACAAGGTGTAATTGATGGCAAGATGCATAATTCAGTTGAGCTAGGTGGTAACCACTGTGGAGCGTTTATGAAAAAGCTCACACTTAAGCCAAATGAAGAAAAACGTTTTATCATTATGCTTGGCGTTGGTTCCTTGGAAGAAGGTAAAAGAATAAGAGCAAAATATTCAAATATTGAGGAAGTTGATAATGCTTTTAACCAAATAAAGGAATTTTGGAAGGATAAGTATTCTAAGCTTCAAATTGATACCCCAAATAAAGAAATGAACACTATGATAAATACTTGGAATCTTTATCAAAGTGAAACCAACGTTAATTTCTCACGTTTCTCATCCTTTATTGAGGTCGGAGGTAGAACAGGTCTTGGCTATCGTGATACTGCACAAGATGCTATGTGTATCCCTCACTCAGCGCCAAATAGATGTAGAGAAAGAATTGAAGATCTCTTAAGAGGCTTAACAGAGCAAGGTTATGGACTTCATCTGTTTGAACCAGATTTATTTAACCCTGAAATTCCTAAAAAAGAAAAACGCCCATCCCCTACTGTAAAGCCTGAACCAGAAAAAGGTAGCTTAATACATGGCTTAAAAGATACTTGTTCAGATGATGCACTTTGGTTAGTAGCTTCCGTTTGTGAATATGTAAAGGAAACTGGTGACTTAGCATTTTTTGATAAAAAAATTAACTATGCAGAAGGCTCTGTAGACACTGTTTACGACCATTTAAAAAGAATACTTGATTTCTCTGCAAAACAAGTTGGTGAAAGTGGTATTTGTAAAGGACTACGTGCAGATTGGAATGACTGCTTAAATTTAGGGGGTGGAGAATCTGCATTAACTAGCTTCTTACACTTCTGGGCTACTTCATACTTCATTGAAGCAGCAAAGAAACTAAATAGAGAGGATGATGTAAAGCAATATAGTGTTTTAAAAGATAAAATTAAGGAAGCTTGCGAAAGAGTCCTTTGGGATAAGGATTGGTATATTAGGGGAATCACAAAGAGTGGTCGAAAGATTGGAACAAGTGAAGATAAAGAAGGAAAGGTACACCTTGAATCTAATGCTTGGGCAGTTCTTTCA
>NZ_JAXEGN010000252.1:0-2176 GCF_034103065.1 Bullifex sp.
TTAGTTCTTCATTGAGAAAGGCTGACGTGTATTTTCAAGTACGTCTCTCCAAAGAGTTCCTTCGATATCGACATGACTTCTCTTTGAAACAGCTTGCTTAATTGGAAGGTAAACGAATTTATTGTTTACACGACTTACTAAACACTGTGTTTTTCCTGCCATTGCAGCATGAACAGCATGAGCACCAAGACGTGCACAGTAAATTGAATCATAGCTATTTGCAGGAGCTGAACGAATAATATAAGAAGGATCAATATACTTAATAGAAGTAGGAATACCTTCTTCTTTAAAGTACTCTTTGAGTTTTTCTTTAAGGAAAATACCGATATCGTGGTACTTAATATTTCCTGATGCATCAGTTTCACCTGTTGGTGGAGCAAACTCTTGTCCAGCACCTTCTGCGACAAGAATTACTGCATGTCCACGCTCTAAGATTCTTCTCTTTACATGCTCAAGTAAACCATTAGGACCATCAAGGTCAAATGGGGATTCCGGAATTAAGCAGAAATTAACATCACTCTGAGCAAGAGATGTATGTGCTGCGATGTATCCAGATTCTCTTCCCATTACTTTAACAAGACCAATACCATTAATTGAGTTCCTTGCTTCTACGTGTGCACCTCTTACAGATGGAACTGCAGATGCAACAGCGGTATCAAAACCGAAAGAAGAGTCGATAAAGCTTAAGTCGTTATCAATAGTTTTAGGAACACCAACTACAGCAATCTTAAGTCCTCTTCTCTTAATTTCTTCACCAATATCATATGCACCACGTAATGTACCATCACCACCGATAGTAATAAGAATATTGATGTTTAATCTTTCAAGTGAATCAACAATTTCTTCGACCTGTTTACCACCACCACGAGCAGAACCAAGAATTGTACCACCCTTTTCTTGGATGTCATCAACTACATCTGGATCAAGTGGAATTAATGGCCATGGAGAGTTTTCTAATAATCCAAGATAACCATATTGGATACCAGAAATACGTCTAACACCATAGCGATACCAAAAACATCTAACAACTGCTCTAATAACGTTATTAAGTCCAGGACAAATACCACCACAGGTACAAATTGCAGCATGTACATGAGAAGGATTGAAGTAAATCTTCTCTCTTGGGCCAGCTTCCTCCATAGTATCTTCTAAAAGTGGCTGTCTTTTGCCATCAATTTCCTGAGTTTGAACACTGTATAGAACTCTATCAGCATCTGATACGTAATCAGCCATGCCATCACCATTGTTTCTACTCATTCTAATAGGAGAACTAATTTTTGCTGCTCCCAATGTCTCGATGTCGAAGTCAAACATCCTGTTTCCCATGGTTAATTTTCCTCCATTAAAAGACTTAATTTTTCTTTAAAGTTTTGATATGGACCATTTATGCACTCTTTTGCTTGTTTTTGAAACTCGTCATAGAGGCTTAAAAACTCTTTACCAAATTCTGTGATAGTAGCTCCTTCACGGTTAGCACCACCTTTCTTTCTTGAAAGGACTTCCTTACCAAGGGCACTTTCTAGGTGCTTTACCATATTAAAAGCCTTTGTATAAGAGATATCTAAGTTCTTTGCCGCTTTATGAAGGGACTGTGTTTTCATAACTTCATTTAAAAGCCATAGAACTCCAATTCCCATGAACTTATCACCATCATCATTTAGTAAATAGATTTTTGTTTTTAGTTCCATATCTCCTCTGCTGCCTTATAGACGATGGATACTAAGTCAGCAAGTTGTTCCTTTTCAACTGAACAATATGCAAGTCTTAATGTCCTATCCTGAATATTAATTGTACCTACTTGATATTTATCTAATAAGTACACCCTAAGTGCTTCTGCACTATGACCGAGGGTATCGAAAGCCATAAAATATCCAGAGTTAAAAGGATATGGTCTCAGTAATGTTGAAGACTTATAGTTTTCCAATACCTCTTTAATAACTTTATAACGCTCAGACATGACAGTAAAGGTTTTTTGCTTATCTAAGTCGTAGTTAGCACCTTCTTTTATTGCTTTTAAGAGCATTGATTGTCCTGGCATATCACAGTTTGATACAGAAGATCTAATTGCACCAAGAGTTTTCTTACTAAGAGCATCTAAGTGTTCTGCCTTTAAGCTCTTACCACCATATGTGATAAAGCCAACTCTGAAGCCCCAAACCATTTCTTCTTTAGTAGC
>NZ_JAXEGN010000253.1:0-12258 GCF_034103065.1 Bullifex sp.
ATGTAGTGTTGTACCTGAAATTGTTAGGACTATGCCTCAAGTTTTATTTGTTACAGAAAGTGAGCTAGCAGATGAATTTGAACTCCCAGATAATGTTACAAGGATAGCTTGGAACTATAGTGATAATAGGGATAAAGAAAGTATCGTACTTAATCTTCTTAAAAACCATCAACGAAGTAAAAATATGCCATTCTTGTGTTTTAATGTTGAACCTTCATCTCTTGATTTATGGTCAACTTTAAAAACTGGAACACATGACAGTATTGATGGAACTATTCTTATTTTAGGAAATCTTCCTAATGGACTTTCTAAGCTTTCTTCTTTTGGAAGTTTTTTGAATGTTAAAGATGGTGATGAGCTATTAAACTACTCATCTACTCCTGCCATGATTATTCTTTGTTCTGAATCATTTGAACTTGTTATACAAATTAGAAAGGAAAAGAGATTTGCAAAAGTACCTGTCTTGATGGTTAAAGATCACTTTGTAGATGGTGAAATTGATAAAATTGCACAGCTTCCTAACTTAATAATTTGTAATTCCTGTTTATGCGATTCAGATGAATTTATTTCAAGGTTAATTGGAATCTTTGGTGGAAATGTAATATTGCCTCCTTTAACAGGTGCTTTAGTAAAGAAAGCAATTGGTTTCTTGAATAAGAAAGCAACTTGTCAAATCTCTAGATGGCAACTCGCTGAATATGTGAATATTAGTGAAGATTACTTAACTAGAATATTTAAAAAGGATATGGGGCTTTCTCCTTGGGATTATTTAAATAGATATAGAGTTCAGCTTGCAACTGAGATGCTTACCCAAACGGGAGCAACAATAAATGAGGTTGCAAATGCTACAGGTTTCCAAGATCAAGCATACTTTTGTAGAGTATTTAAGAAAATTAAATCAGTTTCACCAGGTCAAATTAGAAATAGAACTTAATATTTTGGGTGGATAGGTTCCTATCTGCCCTTCTTTTTTTATGTATAAAACCGTTATCATATCTGAATTGTGCAATAAGAAGTTTGCAAAGTTTGAAAAAACCATAAGATACTGAATCTACTGGTTGAGAAAGGCTATTTGGCTATGCTTTTCAAATATTTTTGTTTTTGGTGATGCAATTATTTGTTTTTTTGTTGCGTTGCCTCAAAAGCGAATTTAAAATTGTATTAAGGGGGTGCAAAAGGAGTGAATTCCAGTATTAGGAAATATCAGTCTATCGATTTGATGTTTTGGAGTATTCTCCTTTTTGTTTTTGAGTTCATTGTTGTAAAGGCTGGATTTGTTTGGTTTTCAAACCAGCTTTGGACGCTTTCTATAGTGCCTGCACTAACTGCAATAGTGTATATGAGGTGGGGCATTTATGGTGTTTTTTATAGCGTTATTGGGGGCATCGCAATTTGTTTTGCAAGTGGTGCAAATAATCAGCAATACTTAATTTACTGCCTTGGAAATATGTTTTCCGTAGTGCTTTTTCTTATGGAAAAGCTTATTGGAAAGGAAAAGATTAGAGAAAGCGTATTAGCTTCTATAGTCTTTGGATTAGTATCTGCTTTATCTATGCAGATTGGACGAGGAGTCGTCTCAGCACTCTTTGGAAATGGTTTTGATATGATAGTAAGCTTTATCGCTACTGATATCATTTCTACATTGTTTGCTGTAATTATCGTCTGGATTGCTAGGAAGCTAGATGGAGTATTTGAGGATCAAATTTCGTATTTGGTACGTGTTAACAACGAAGAAAAAGATAAAGGGGGTAGAGAATGAAGGTAGATGCATCGGACTATTTAATGTATGATGCCAAGACCAAGACCTACAGAGAAAATCCCGAGCAAAGAGTAAGGGATGACGTCGAGAAGCACTATTGGCTTCACGTCGGAAGAACCATCGTAAAGGACTGGAGACTATATGTTATGCTAGTTCCAATGTTGGTTGTATTCCTTCTTTGGAGATATTTCCCAATGTATGAGCTCCTTGGCTGTTTTAAGGTTTATGACCAGGTTCTTCCTGTTTCAGAGCAGCTATTCTCAGGTTTTTCATACTTTAAACGTCTTATAGCAGGTGGAGACGCTCTTTCTGCAGAGTTCTGGAGAGCATTAAGGAATACATTCCTTCTTTCTTTCTATGGCCTTTGCTTTGGTTTCCCTGTTCCAATCATACTTGCTTTATTCTTTAACGAAGTTAAGTCAAACATTGCAAGAAGTGTTTTCCAAGTACTCACATATCTTCCAAAGTTTATGTCTACTGTAGTAATGACTTCTCTTGTAACAATGCTTGTTAAGCAGGGTTCTCTTACTTCTAGCTATGGTATTGTTTCACAGCTTTTAGAAAATCTTGGTTTAATTTCTCATGAACTTGCAAATAGTGGTCTTTTAAATGATCCAAGATTCTTCAGAGGTATTTACCAACTTTCAGGTATTTGGGAAGAAGCTGGTTATGGTTCTATCGTATACTTTGCTGCAATTATTGCTATTAGCCCAACAAGCTATGAAGCAGCTCAAATTGACGGTGCAGGAAAGATGAGTCAGATGAGATACGTAGTATTACCATGTATTTTATCAACAATCGTAATCATGCTTATCACAAAGATTGGTTCATTGCTTTCTATCGGTTATGAAAAGGTTCTCCTCCTCTATAACCCAAATACATATGTAACTGCTGATGTAGTATCAACATTTGCTCAGAGATATGGTCTTGAGGGTGCTGCTAAGGGTATCGCTACTGCAGCTGAAATGATGAACAACGTAATCGGTATGCTCCTCGTTATTGGTGCAAATACAATAGCAAGAAAAGCATCAGACGTATCACTTTATTAATGGGGAGAAGGTAAAATGAAAAGAAAACTTGAAACAACCGAACTCATCTTCAAGATTATCAGCTATACACTACTTACTATGTTTGCAATTGGATGTTTATATCCTTTCTTATATGCAATCGCATCATCAATAAGTGGTAGAAGAGCAGTAGAGTATTCAGAAGTTGTTCTCTTCCCAAAGGATATTCAGTTTGAAGCATTTGGACAAATGTTTACAAACAATATGTTCTGGAATGCTTATTCTAATACTCTTTTTATTACTTTCTATGGTACTGTTTGGGCTTTAGGATATTCTATTCTTGGTGCATATGCTCTTTCTAAAAAGAGACTTCTATTCAGAAAGACCTTTAACTTCTTCCTTGTATTCACAATGTGGTTTAGTGCAGGTATCGTTCCTCAGTATCTTAACTACTTAAATACAAAGGATGTATTTAATGCTGTTGGTATCATGGATGATAAGTGGCTCGTAATCATCGCCATGGGTATGGCTGCGATGAACGTAATTCTTTTGAGAAACGCTTTTGAAGGTGTTCCATCAGAAATTGAAGAAGCTGCAATTGTTGATGGTGCAACAGAATTCCAGGTTCTTTCTAAGGTTTATATTCCGATGAGTAAATCTACTATTGCTACAGTAGCTCTCTTCTTCGGTATCTCAAGATGGAATGGATACTTCTGGGCTCGCCAGATGATTTCCAACTCCAACGAGCATCCTCTCATGGTATTCATCAGACTTACACTTGAAGAGTATACAGACCCTGAAGTAATGAGTGGATGGAACCAAGCTTATGCATCTGACTCAGTAATTTACGCATTGATCGTATGTTCAATCGTTCCTATCCTTGTTATCTATCCGTTTATCCAGAAGTATTTTGCTAAGGGTACAAACGTTGGTGGTGTAAAGGAATAATAGATTTGTTAATTAATATTGGAGGCAATTTAATGAAAAAAACTATCGTTAAAGTCTTAGTTATCTCCTTAATGCTTTGTACACTCATCGCATGTGGTGGTAGTAAAAAGACTATTGCTGTTCAGCAGACAGCAGCTCCTGCTCAGACAACTACTCAAACAGCAGCTCCTGCTCAGACAGTTACTAAGGCAGAAACTGTTGCAGCTCCTGTACAGGAAGTAAAGAAACTTGAATATGCTGAAGGTACAGTACTCAGAATGGCTACTGGTTACAACAGCAAGAAAACAGGTTTAACTTTTGATGCAGACACAGCTAAAGACGGTATCGAACTTGCTGGAAAGATTTATCGCGCAGGCGATTTAAAGCCAACTTGGGTTGAAGTACAGAACGTACTTGGAATCAAGTTCGAAGATAAATATCAGGGTAACTCAGCAACTAACGAGCTCAAGTATTGGGCAGAAAAGCTTGGTGATGTTGATATGGTATCAGGTAACGCAACTTCTCTCGTAGAATATGGTGATAAGGGTGCTTTCGTTGATATCGCTAAATATCTCGACCAAATGCCTAACTTTAAAGCTTACTTAGATGCAAACCCAATTGTAAGACTTTCTATCACAGGTAACACATCAACAGGTGCTATTTACTTCTCACCTTACTTTGATGGTGTAAACGATATTGAAAGAATGCCTCTTATGAGAACTGACTGGGTTGTAAAACTTCTCGATGGTGAAGGTGCTTTCACAGCTGCTAAGTCAGGTACTTTAAAGGCTGCCGCTTATACTCCTTACATGCCAGAAAGTGGTAAGGTTACAGTTGATACAGTTAAGGCTGATGGTAGTGGCGTATTTGCTCTTACAAAAGACTATGACAAAGCTGGTAACATCGTAGCAAAGATGAATGCAGCTCTTGCAAAGGGTAGTGTTAGTGGTGTTGATGCTGTTAACATGCTCAGAACTTATATCGATGAAGCATACAATGGCTACTATGGCACAACAAGATCTAATCTCTTTGTTGGTCAGGATGCAGCATGGGATGTTGATGAACTCGTTGCTCTTTTAAGATGTGTTGTTGCTAATGCTCAGACTCTTAATGGTACAGATGTAGTTCAGGGTCTCTTCTCACGTGAAGATGCTAACAACCAGAGAAGAGTAGACCTCTTCAGATTTGCTGGTACACTCTTTGGTGTTCGCGGTCTTGAATCAAGACAGGATTACCTCTACTTCGGTTCAGATGGTAAGCTCTATGATGCACGCCAGATGGAAGCTACATATAAGGCAATGGAAAAGATGAACCAGATGGCTCAGGAAGGTCTCATTTCTCAGTCATTCATGGATTCTTCAGCTGAAACATCAGCTAAGATGCTTGAAAATGACCTTGGCTTCATGAGCTACGACTACAACCAGACTCAGACTATCATGAATGAAACAAAGCTTCAGGATGGCGAGAAGTACATGGCTGTAATGGTTCCTGTAGCACGCTGGTATGATGGTTCAAATGCAGATGGTGTTTACATGAGATTCACAGAGTCTTGGAGATCTGTAAAGACTGATGGTTGGGCAATTAGTAAGGCTGGTGTTGGTAACGATACTAACAAGCTCAATGCAGCTCTTGCTCTTATCGACTATGCATATAGCCCAGAAGGTATGATTCTCATGAGCTATGGTCCTAAGGAATTCATTAAGACTAATGCAGATGGTAGCTATGTAACATTCTCATTCAACGGTCAGCAGATGCCAGTTATCGCAGATGTTACACAGGAACTCTTATGGAAGCTCACAAGTGGTAACTATACTAACTTCGCAAGAATGTACCTTGGATCAACTCTCTCATTCGCAAAGAGCCAGGCATTCGAATATCAGTGCACACACGAAGTAGGTAAGGAAGGTGCTGGTCACATTTCTACAGCTATTGGTCTTGGTACTATTAAGCACCCAGAGCTTGCTGTTACATCTAACCTTTGGTATGCATCAGTTCCTACAACTCTCCCAACAACTTCAGTTGAGACAGATACAGTTAACCAGTACACAGAGCTCCAGAATCAGTTCAACCAGCAGAAGGGTAAAGTAAATATCCTCGTTGATCAGATTGCTAAGGGTTATACACTTGAAGGATGTTCTTCAGCTGCTACAACTGTTAACAAAGTTACTAACGAATGGGGTGGTTCTCAGTACCTCTTTATCAAGCAGGGTGCATGGAATCGTCTTCTCAAGTTCTATTCTCAGCTCTAAGCTAAGAAAATAAAAATCTATCTATCCTATGCGAAAGGCCCCACCTTTCGCATGGGGAATTAAAAAAATAAAAAAATAAGGAGGAGGGGGTTATGTACAAAAAGCAGATGTTATTTCAAAAGTTGATCTGCTACCTTGCACTGGCTACCGGTTTCGTTGTTTTCCTTTATTCACTTGGAATCATGACGGACCTTTATGACTGTCTTTATTCGACAATGATGGATCCATCAGATCTTACATATACAACAGTGCCTGGCTCCATCGTATACTATAATATGCAGGGATTTAACAAGGCATTCCTGTCTTCATCTATCGTTATGCTCCTGCTGGCATGCCTTCTCTTTGTCACACAGACGAATAACCGCAGAAAGTATTACATAGGTAACTATATTGCAACAGGCCTTTTTGTTGTTGCAACTCTTGTTATCGTTATTTGGGCACACTTCCAGATTCAGGAATTCAGAGGTCAGTGGCTTGCTGTAGATTTTGAAGCTTTGAAGATGCATGCTCAGATGTTTAAACAGAAATATACAGAATCTACATTCTGGTTCGATATCCACTATGGTGTTTTTGCTCTCTGCCTAGTTGAAGTAGGTCTTTTAATCTACAATTGTATTTGGAAGATTAACCTAATGAAAGCAGAGCGTGAGCTCATCGCTAAGGGAGGTGCTGTATGACAGATCAGGATAAACAAATTAAGACTGACCGCATGCGCTTTACAAAGAACAAGTTTTCTTCCAATCTTGCTCTTGTTGCAATTTTATTTGACGTATTTTACTTTGTAAGTATTTATAAGTCAGATGTCAGCACCTACTATTATACACTTGTGATTGGTGCATCAATCATTTATAACCTTGCATTTATGCTTGCAGCATTCCTCTCTTCTGAGGGTGTAAAATCATATGGTGAAAAATTCTGCTATATCCTTATAGCACTTGGCATTATGCAGTTCGTAAGAATCTTCTACATTCCATGGAAAGCTAGTCATTCTGTAGTAACTATTGCTAATGTAGATGTTGTCGTAATGGGTACTGCACAGTTTGTTCGCTGTGCTATCTTCCTTGCGATTTCAGGTATTGCCTGCTTAGTTGCTGCAGTTGTTGGCATCCAGAAGAGCCGCATATTAAATGCTTATATCGCAACTCTCGGTGAAGAGGTCAGGAGGGACTAATGGCTACTTTGAGCTTACAGCATATCGATAAGATATATGATAATAACGTTCAGGCTGTTTTTGACTTCAATTTGGATGTTAAAGATGGTGAACTGATCGTACTTGTAGGACCATCAGGATGTGGTAAATCTACTACATTAAGAATGGTTGCTGGTCTTGAAGATATCTCTAACGGTCATCTTCTTCTTGATGGTAAGGACATTACACAGTCACCTGCTAAAGATAGAGATATGGCAATGGTATTCCAGAACTATGCTCTATATGGTCACATGACTGTTTATGAAAACATGGCATTTTCTTTAACAATGAGAAAGGAAGATCCAAACGTTATTCATAAAAAGGTTCTAGCAGCTGCTGAAATTCTTAATCTTACAACTCAGCTTAACAAAAAACCTAGCCAGCTTTCTGGTGGTCAGAGACAGAGAGTTGCAATGGGAAGAAGTATTGTAAGAACTCCTAAGGTATTCTTATTTGATGAACCACTTTCTAACCTTGATGCTAAGTTAAGAGGTTCTACAAGAAGAGAAATTCTTCTCCTTCATAAGAGACTTAAGGCAACAATGCTCTATGTTACACACGACCAAACTGAGGCATTAACTCTTGCTGATAGAATCGTATGTATGTCTATGGGACATGTTCAGCAGATTGGTACACCTCTTGAGCTTTACGATACACCAGCTAATCTCTTTGTTGCAGGTTTTATTGGTCTTCCTCCAATGAACTTCTTCGATGTAGATGTTAAGAATGGTAGACTCGAAGGAAAAGGCTTTGCTATTCCTCTTGATGATAAGCAAAAGAGAACATTAAAGAATTACGAAGGTAAGACAATTGTTCTTGGTGTTAGACCTGAAAATGTTGTACTTGGTAATGATGTTGGTATTAAAGTAACAACAAATGAAAACCTTGGTATGAATACTCTTGTTCATGGAAACATTGAAGGTGGCTCAAAGATTGTTGGTAAACTTCGTGGCTGGTGTGATTATAAGAATGGTGATAATGTTAAAGTATCATTCGATAGAATGCACTTCTTTGATAAAGAAACAACTAACGCTATCAGAGGGGAGGTTTGATTATGGGCTCAAGAAAAGGTATTAAAGAATGGCTCAGAAAGAAGGTAGTAGGTATCAAGCGTAATCCTCAGAAGATTGGTCTGATTGCATTTGCAATTACATTTATTTACTATTCTTTGAATTTAACATGTATTTCAAATACAACAGCTAAAATTCAGGGTTCAGGAATGGGACTTTGTGGCTTTGTTACAATGCTTTTATCTATTCTTAGCTTACTCTGTTATTCAAACTCTTTCCCAAGAAGAAAGAAAGTTAATAAGCCAATGCTTATTATTTTCTTGGTAATGGTTGGTATTATTCTATTTTGTGATTATAGATACAGAGATCTAATTTACTATGCAGTTGCGCTTTCTCCAAATCCAATTGCTGTAACAGATTCAACTTTATACATCTTAGAAGCATATGATATGTTATTCACACATATGATTCTTCTATTTGTATCACTTGTTCTAATGGCACTTGGTCCTGTATTTAAGATTCTCCTTAAGAAGGTTAATACCAATGTTAATATCGATGGTTACGATAAGATGGAAGCTATCGATATTTCAAGTGAGGAGTGATTTAGCTAATGGCAAAACATGAGGATAATATTTACAAGATCAATACTAAAGCAGTAGATGATCTTGTAGATGCTACTCCCGAAAATACTCCGCATTATAGTGAAGAGGAATTAAAGAAATATAGAACTAAGTCAAAGATTCAAATAAGTGGAAAATCTAAAGCATTATTAATTAAGCTTTGGTTTAGTGGTGCAGTTTGTTATTTCTTTATTTGGGGTCTTGGAATGTATATTGCGTCGACTCTTGACCTCTTCTTTGTAACTGCGATAGGTATGGGCTTTGTTAAAGATATTCTAGAAAACAATGCCTTAAGGTGGGTTGCAGATCCTCCAGGATCAAATGATAGATGGATGATGGTACCTAAAAAGAGATATGTTAGTCTTATTTTTAATGTACTTTATTCATTTGTTGTAATGTTCTGTGTCATGATGACCTATGAAGGTGTGAATGGTACTTTAAGTGCTGTCACCGGCCAAACAGAGGGTGTTCTGTTTGGAATCGAACCAGTTACATTTGCTTTGATTTATCTGCTTTTTGATCTCTTTTTTCTTTGGATCAAGCACTTTGCAGCTAAAATCATTGCTGATGCTAGAAGTAAAGTAGAAAAAGGAGACTGATATGCCATACCTTGTTCTTAAAGACATAAATAAGATTTATCCAAATGGCTTCCATGCCGTACATGACTTTAACCTTGAGATTGAAAAAGGTGAATTCATAGTCTTTGTAGGTTCTTCTGGATGTGGTAAATCCACAACTCTCAGAATGATTGCAGGACTTGAGGATATCAGTAAGGGAGAATTCCTTATCGATGGTAAACGTGCAAACGAAAAGGGACCTAAAGATCGTGGAATCGCAATGGTATTCCAGAGCTATGCTCTTTATCCTCAGATGACAGTTTATGATAACCTTGCATTTGGCTTAACACTTGAAGGTATCGATGAAGATGTTATTGAGCAGAAGGTTCAAAATGTTGCTAAGATTTTAGGATTAACAGACTATCTTGATAGACTTCCTAAAGCTCTTTCTGGTGGTCAGAGACAGAGAGTTGCCGTAGGTCGTGCAATTATTAGAAAGGTAGGTATCTTCCTTATGGACGAACCTCTTTCTAACCTCGATGCTAAGCAGAGAGTAACAATGAGAAGTGAGATTTCTGAAATCCACAGAAAGACTGGTGCAACTACTATCTATGTAACTCACGACCAGACAGAAGCTATGACAATGGCTGATAGAATCGTAGTTATGAAGGAAGGTTATATCCAGCAGGTTGGAACTCCTTATGATTTATACTTTAACCCTGTTAACGTATTCGTTGCTGGATTTATTGGCGAGCCTCCAATGAACTTCGTTTCTGCAATACTAAAGGGCGGTAAGATTAACATCGGTAAGAATGTTATCGATTTATCAAAGAAACTCAGCAGTCAAAACCTTAAGCAGTATGAAGGAAAGAAGATTATCTTTGGTTTCAGACCTGAAGCAATCGAGCTAGGAAAGGGCGAAGGTTATCAAATTGATTGTACTGTAGAGTTAACTGAGCTCCTTGGTGATAATACTAACGTTTATGTAGATATCCAAGGTGAAAAGACAATTCTTAAGGTTAATCCACATGATACACCTGAAATGGATAGCAAGATTTCATTCACTATTCCACTCGAGAGTGTATATCTCTTTGATGGCGAAACTGAAAAAGTAATAAAATAGTTTTTCCTTAAAATTTTGTTTAAAATGGCCTTTTTGCTAAGATTAGTTGAAATAGGCCATTTTATTTTTTTGTCATATGTTTTATATCAATTTTTATATCTTTTATTGTGTTGCTATTTGTTGTGTTTAATATAAATATTTACATATCAAGAAAAAATATACACAAAACCTTAAGTTAATATAACTTTACAGTTGTGACTCTTTAGAATATTATAGATAATACATAAATATTCATAGGAGAATAACAATGAAGAAGGCTTTTGCTATTTTAATGATTTGTCTTGTAGCTTTCTCAGCATTTGCACAGGGTGCAGCTGAAGCTCAGGCTAAACAGGTTCTCAAAGTTGGTATGGTTACTGACTCTGGTACAATTGATGACCGCTCATTCAACCAGGGAACATATGAAGGTGTAAAGAAGGCTGCTGAAGAACTTGGTTGGGAGAATACATACCTCCGCCCAACAGGAACAACAACTTCTGATTATGTACAGGCTATCTATGCTCTTTATGATCAGGGTTATACATTTGTTGCTTGCCCAGGATTCCTCTTTGCTGAAGCAGTAGCTCAGGTACAGGGTGAAGTTGAAGATCTTAACCTCGTTATCATCGATGATGCTCTCTCTGCAGGTATTGGTCCTAAGTCTGTTGCTATCGTATTTAAAGAGCAAGAGTCAGGCTTCCTCGCAGGTCTTGCAACAGCTCTCAAGATTGAAACTGGTGATGTAGGTTTCGTAGGTGGTATGGAAATTCCTGCAGTACAGAAGTTCAACTGGGGCTTCCAGCAGGGTGTTAAATATGCTAATGACAACTTCGGTACAACAGTATCAATGAAGCCAGAAAACTTCGTATACTCTGGTTCATTCGCAGACCTCGCTCTTGGTCAGCAGCTTGCTAACGCAATGTATGCTAGAGGCGTAAAGGTAATCTTTGCTGCAGCTGGTGGTACAGGTGTTGGTGCTATCAACGAAGCTAAGAACAGAAGACTTGCTGGTCAGGATGTTTGGGCAGTAGGTGTTGACGTAGACCAGTATTCAGTTGGTGATATGGGTAACGGCCAGTCATGTATCCTTACATCTGCTATGAAGGATGTAGCTGGTGTAGCATATGATATGGTTAAGTCTCTTGCTGATGGTTCATATCCAGGTGGTCAGCTCCTTACTCTCGGTATCAAGGAAGGTAGAGCAGGTATCCCAGCTTCTAACCCTAACTTAACACCTGAAATTGAAGCTAAGGTTGCAGGAGTTGTAGAACTTATCAAGGCTGGTAAGGTTACAATTGCTGACAATGGTAATGGACTTATCAAATAAGTAATTTTTAGCTAACAGTAATAAGGCCGCCTCATATGTCTTGGCGGCCTTTTATGAATCACGTCCGTGCAAAAAGCACGCCTCATTTTGGAGAAGAGATGAGTCACGTAATCGAAATGATTGGAATTCGTAAAGAATTCCCAGGTATCGTTGCTAACGACAATATTACTTTACAAGTTGAAGAGGGAGAAATCCACGCTATTTTAGGTGAAAATGGTGCGGGTAAATCTACTCTTATGTCTATCCTCTTTGGTCTTTATCATGCTGATAAAGGTGTTATTAAAGTAAGAGGTAAAGAAGTTAATATCAAGAGCCCAAATGACGCTTTTGACCTTGGTATTGGAATGGTACACCAGCACTTCCAGCTGGTACATAATTTTACAGTTGCAGAAAATATCATCCTTGGTAAAGAGGGTGGCTTTGTTTATGATATCAAAACTGCATCTAAAAAGATAAAAGAGATATCTGAACGTTATGGCCTTGCTATTGAGCCAGATATGGTAATTGAGGA
>NZ_JAXEGN010000254.1:0-2584 GCF_034103065.1 Bullifex sp.
GAGTGATTTACTTTTATCAGATACAGGACCGTTAATACATCCACCTTCACAACCTAACAGCTCTAAGAATGGGTCATTAGCACTACCTTGTGCTAATACATCATGTATTTCATTAACTCCAGAAAGGGCAAGAGCATCACGACAAAATGATTTATCACCCCAAAGTTTTGAGGTAATAATTTGACCTCTTTCAACTGGGTAGTAAGTTGAAATGCCAGCCTTAGCTGGTGAGAAATAAATCTTTTCTTTACACTCAATAGTATTAAGGTCAATACGCTCTTCCTTAAACCAAGCTCTTAATTCATCAAATGTAATTGCTATATTAGGATAACCTGGTGTTGAATCTGCCTCATTTTTCTTAGCAATACATGGTCCAACAAATACAATTGCAATATCATCACCATAGATTTTTCTTAAATAAGCACAATGGGTTTGAAGTGGTGAAGGAACCTTTGCTAAACGATCTACAGCTTTAGGATAGTATTTTCTTACAAGTTCAACTACTGAAGGACATGCAGTACTAATCCAAGGGCACTTTCCGTCGTGTTCTTTTGCATAAAGATCAATTACAGCAGATACAATTGAAGCTCCAATAGCTGTTTCAGAAATATCAGAAAAACCTAATTGAATTAAGGCTGTAAGTAATTGTTCTTCTTGACCTGCAAACTCAGCAGCAAATGATGGTGCGAGGGAACAAAATACTCTCTTTTTTGTTTTGATTAACATCTGTGCACGAGAGAGATCACTTCTAATCTTTTTTGCACTATTAGGACAAATATCTACACACTTACCACAAAATATACAACGATCTTTTATGATAACAGCACTTCCATCTTTAATTTGGATTGCTTTTACCGGACAGCTTCTTACACATTTATAACAGTCGCGGCAATATGTTGTTTCGGTATAAACTGGATATACCATTGCTATTTCTCCTCTAATTCTTTTCGAAGGATATCAACTACACAATCAGGAGTAAGGCCAGAATAATCCTTTCCCGCAATCCTTAAATTAGGCCCTTCATTGCACCTTCCAAGGCATAGATGTCCTACTAGCTCCACTCTGTCAGACAATCCATTTTCTGACAAAAACGACTCAATTGCCTGAAGGTTCTCGCTATTGCCTCTTGCAAAGCAACTTGATCCCATACAGAGCTCTACTGTGATAATCCCATCCATTATTAATTTACCTCACATTAAAGCTTACCCCAGTAGAGTTGGTTAGTCAATAAAATGTCATATTGCAAACAGATAATGAATATAATATGGTAATTAGTTATTAGAAAAATATAGTTTTATTTAATTAATATTATCGTGTTCACATTATTTTAAAACACGACAATACTAATATATTTAGTGGTAATATGAAAATGCAAAAAACTTAATAATTTTAGCTTAAATCTTCTTCAGAGGACTCAAGCTTATTCTGCATCTTTACAGATAATACTGCTAAAGCAGTTGCTAAATCAGTTCTTTGCAAAGCAACAGAACTTGGAACCTTTAAATCTATCGGGGCAAAGTTCCAAATAGCTTTAATTCCTTGGCTGATAATATCATCTGCCACTTTTTGTGCAACTTTTGCAGGAACTGTAATTACAGCTATTACAATACGCTTTTCATGGATAAAGTTTGCAATCTCAGAGCTTGGCATTACCTTTAACGCTCCAACCTGCTTTCCAATCTTTGCTTCATCACTATCAAAAAGTCCTACCATGCTAAGCCCATAAGCCTTAAAGCCATTATAACATGCAAGAGCAGAACCAAGATTTCCGGCACCTATTATTATTGCCTCATTAGTATTATCCCAACCAAGTACATGATTTAATACTTTAACAAGTTCTTTTATTTCGAAGCCAACTTTAGGTTTACCTTCAATTCCTGTATATGAAATATCTTTTCTAACCTGAATTGGCTTTAATCCTAACTCATCAGCCAATACAGTTGCAGATATAAACTCCTCACCTTTTTCATGATATTGATGAAGTATCCTTAAATAAGAAGGAAACCTCTTGACCGTTGGAATCGGTAGATTAAGTTGCTTCTCCATCAATTAAACACCTCCTAACCCTTTTTATCACAGTCATAGGGACAGATGCACCAGCGCTAAGTCCAATACGCTTTGAAGCTAAGATTTCAGACGTAATATCTTTTTCATCACTAATTAAAAAAGCTTTTACACCTTCATTTTCGGCAATCTTTTTAAGACCTTGAGAATTCGCACTATGTTTATCACCAATTATAACAATTGTATCACAGGATTCACATAATTTTTTTACAGCATCTCTTCTTCTCTTAGAAGAATTGCAAATATCTGTTAATATGTTGACATGTAAATTACGCTCATCAATTGCCTTCCTTATTTCTTCTACTAAATTAGAGGAGTAAGTTGTCTGAACTACTGCATTATAGGTGATATTGCTTGATAACAAATCAAGGTCGTCAACAGTAGAGATTAATGTACAAGGTTGCTTTGAATAAGCCATTGTTGAAATAGTTTCAGGGTGATCCTTTTTACCAATAAAAATAGTAGGCTTTGTTGAATCTGAAATAATTTTATGGTTTCTTTGAACAATCCTACAGGTCCC
>NZ_JAXEGN010000255.1:0-6258 GCF_034103065.1 Bullifex sp.
GGCAATTGAAGGAATTATTTCTAAGGATGGACATATTTTGGGTAAGATGGGGCACTCTGAGCGCTACCAAGAGGGATTATTTATCAATATTCCTGGTAATAAGAAACAAAATATTTTCAAAAACGGTGTCGACTATTTTAGGAAGTAAGAATTATGGGTATAGATATTCATGAGGAGTGTGGCGTGTTCGGCGCCTTTAGGGTCGAACATGCTGCGGAAGTAACATATTATGCTATGCATGCCATGCAGCACAGAGGACAAGAAGGCTGTGGTATGGTTACAGCTGATGGTAAACATTTAGTTGGACATAGAAGCTATGGTTTAGTTAAGGAGGTATTTACTCAGAGCCACCTCGATCGTCTGGTTGGAAACTATTCTATAGGTCATGTACGCTATGCAACTAGTGGTTCAGGACATTACAGCAATATTCAACCTTTTTTGTTTTATCATTCAACTGGAGATTTTGCTCTTTGTCACAATGGTAATATAGTAAATTCAACTATTTTAAGAGAAGAGTTTGAAAAAAATGGGTCTATATTTCAATCAACATCAGATTCAGAGATATTAGCTCACTTAATTACAAAACGTTCTTATGGAACTAGAACCGATGCTCTTAAATATGCCTGTTCAAAGCTTGAAGGAGGATTTTCCTTCCTAGTTTTAACTAAAGATAAGCTCTATGCAATGAGAGATAAAAATGGTCTTAGACCTCTATCTCTTGGAAAATTAGGAGATGGTTATGTTGTTTCCTCAGAAACTTGTGCCTTTGATGTAATTGGTGCTGAGTTCATTAGAGATATTTTGCCAGGTGAGATAATAAAGATATCAAAGGATGGAATTGTATCAACATTTTATGATGACAATTGCTTTGATAAAATGTGCGCAATGGAGTACATCTATTTTGCTAGACCCGATAGTGATATTAATGGAATTAATGTTCATCTGTCTAGAAAAGAGGTTGGTAAGGCCTTAGCACGTGAATGCCCTGTAGATTGCGATATTATTATTGGTGTTCCTGATTCCTCATTATCTGCAGCAAATGGCTTTTCCGAAGAGTCTGGCATTCCTTTAGAAACAGGTTTAATTAAGAATAAATATATGGGACGAACTTTCATTGAGCCTTCACAGGATTTAAGAGAGAGAGGCGTAAAAATGAAGCTTTCACCTATACGTTCAGTTGTAAAAGGTAAAAGAGTTTGCGTAATCGATGATTCAATTGTTAGAGGTACTACATCAAAACAAATTGTACAGATGCTAAGAGAGCAGGGGGCTGTAGAAGTCCATATGCGAGTTGCATCCCCTCCTATGATTGCACCTTGCTTCTATGGAGTTGATACCTCTACCTATGAAGAGTTAATAAGCTCTTATAAAAGTGTTGATGAAGTATGCAAGATTATTGGAACTGACTCTTTAGGTTTTATTTCAAAGGAAGGCTTTTTAAAAGCTATTGGTGCTAAGGACTTGTGTATGGCTTGCTTTGATAGGCAGTACCCAACACCTTTATATGAAGATATTAAAAACGCAAATAAGAATTGTTGATAAGGAGTAGATGATGTCAAAACAATACGAAGCTGCTGGAGTATCTCTAGAAGCAGGATACGAGTCAGTAAGAAGAATTAAAAAGCATGTTGAAAAGACAAATGTAAAGGGTGTTATGGGCAACATTGGTTCTTTCGGGGGTATGTTTGATCTATCTATCCTTGGATATAAAGAACCAGTATTAGTCTCAGGTACTGATGGAGTTGGTACTAAGCTAAAGATTGCTTTCTTAGCTGATAAACACGATACCATAGGCCAAGATGTTGTTGCCATGTGTGTTAATGATGTTTTAGCTCAAGGTGCAAAGCCTTTATTTTTCCTTGACTATGTAGCGGTTGGTAAGAACTACCCTGAAAAGATTGAAGCAATTGTAAAGGGTGTTGCTGATGGTTGCGTTTTAGCTGATTGCGCATTAATCGGTGGTGAAACTGCAGAGATGCCTGATATGTATGAGGGCGGAGAATATGATGTTGCAGGATTTACTGTTGGAGTTGTTGAGAAGTCAAAGATGATTGATGGCTCAAAAACTAAAGCTGGTGATGTGGTAATTGGTCTTGCTAGTTCTGGCGTTCATTCTAATGGTTTTTCTTTAGTTCGTAAGTTAATTTTTAAAGATCACAATTTAGACTTAAATGAAAAATATACACTATCACGTCCTTTAGGAGAGGCACTATTAGAGCCAACAAGAATTTATGTACGTCCTGTTTGTAAAGTTCTTGAGGAAGTAGATGTTCATGGAGTTGCTCATATCACAGGTGGTGGTTTTTATGAGAACATGCCTAGATGCTTGCAGAAGGGATTAGGAATAAAAATTAACAAGGGAACATGGGAAATTCCTGAGATTTTTACCTTCTTACAAGAGCTCGGAAATGTAGATGAAAAGGATATGTACAATGTCTTTAACATGGGTATTGGCATGATTTTAGTAGTTGATGAAAAGGATGTAGCTAAAACAATTGATATTCTAAAAGCTAATGGTGAAAAACCTTGTATTATTGGTGAAGTTACAGACCAAGAAGGTGTTGTGATAGAGTGATGAAGAAGATTGCTATTTTTGCTTCTGGCAATGGTACTAATTTTGAGGCTATTGCCGATAATATCGATAAGGGTATCCTAGATGCTAAAATTGAATTACTTGTTGTTGACCAAAAGAAGGCAAAAGTAATTGAAAAGGGTTTAAGTAGAAATATTGAGACTCTTGTACTAAGACCAAAGGATTTCGAATCGAAAGCTGAATATGAGAAAACAATATTAAAGCGTCTTAAAGAAAAGGATGTTGAGTGGATTATTCTTGCGGGCTATATGCGTATTGTCTCTAATGTACTTCTTGATGCATATGAAAACCACATTATTAACATCCATCCATCGCTTTTACCGGATTTTAGAGGCCTTGATGCAATTGGACAAGCTTATGCTGCTCATAGCCCAAGGATGGGAGTTTCTATCCACTATGTTGATTCAGGCTTAGATACAGGAAGAGTCATTGCTCAAGAAGGCTTTGATGTTAATCCAGAGTGGTCAAAGGATGAGTGTGAGATGAAAATTCATCAAATTGAACATGTTCTCTACACAAATACTTTGAAAAAGCTTTGGGAAAATGAGTAATTAAAATAAGGGTGCAAATATGGCAAAAGTATTAGTTATTGGTTCAGGTGGTAGAGAACACGCTATTGCTTGGGCATTTTCAAAGAGCCTTGAGGTTGAGAAGGTTTTTGTTGCTCCTGGTAATCCTGGTATGGAGGATGTTGCAGAGCTTATAAATATCAATGTAAATGATTTCGATGCATTAATTTCTTTTGTAAAAACAAATGACATTGACTTAACATTTGTTGGTCCTGAAGACCCTCTTGTAAATGGAATTGTTGATAAGTTTGAAGAAGAAGGTTTAAAAATCTTTGGACCTAAGGCTAATGCCGCTATTTTAGAGGGATCTAAAGCTTTTTCTAAAGAAATGATGAAAAAATATGGTATTCCAACTGCAAAGTATGAAACCTTTACAGATTTTGAAAAGGCAAAGGCTTATTTGGAAAAGCAAGAAATGCCTATTGTTTTAAAAGCTGATGGTCTAGCAGCAGGTAAAGGTGTAATTATTGCTCAAAATTTAGAAGACGCACTTACAAATGCAAGATTAATGATGGTTGAAGGAAAATTTAATGGTGCTGGAAACACATTAGTTATTGAAGAATATTTAGAGGGCGAAGAGTTTTCATTACTTGCTTTTGTTAAGGATGAAAATGTTTTTCCTATGCAAATTGCTCAAGACCATAAAAGAGCATATGACAATGATAAGGGTGAAAATACTGGAGGTATGGGAGCTTATACTCCTGTTACTCATATTCCAGAGAGTGCTATCAATGAAGCTTTAGAAAAGGTTATGAAGCCTATGGCTAAAGCAATGGTATGTGAGAGTAGAAATTATCAAGGTATTTTATACGGTGGAATGATGCTTACAAAGAATGGAGTTAAAACAATTGAATTTAACTGCCGCTTTGGAGACCCTGAAACTGAAGTTATTTTGCAAGCTCTTTGTGGTGATTTCTACAAGATTTGCCAAGATGTTCTAGATGGTAAAAAGCCTGAGTATTCTTTTGATGATAATACATACCTTGGCGTTGTAATGGCTAGTACAAATTATCCAGCATCAAGTACTAAGGGGGCCTTAATTGAAAATATTAATGAATCTTCTCCTAGTATTTTTCATATGGGTACAGCTAAAAAAGATGGAAAGTACTATACAAATGGAGGAAGAGTTCTCTTTGTAAGTGGAAAAGGTAAAAACATCCAAGAAGCTTATGATAGAGCATATAGAAGTGTAAAAAAGATTAAGTCAGATTCACTATTCTACCGCAGTGATATTGGATTTAAGGCAATGAGAGGATAAAAAAGATGAAACCAATTAAAGAAGGAAAAGTAAGACAGATTTACGATAATGGCGATAACCTTATCATGGTAGCAACTGATAGAATTAGCTGCTTTGATGTTATTTTAAATAATGTTATTGATAAAAAGGGTAGTGTATTAACCCAAATGTCAAAGTTCTGGTTTGATTATACTAAAGATATTATTGATAACCATATGATATCTACCTCTGTTAAGGATATGCCTGAGTTCTTCCAAACACCTGAATTCGAAGGTAAAGCTATGATGTGTAAAAAGCTTCAGATGTTACCTCTTGAATGTATTGTAAGAGGCTATATCACAGGTTCGGGTTGGGCATCATATAAAAAAGATGGTACAGTTTGTGGAATTAAACTTCCTGAAGGCTTGAAAGAGTCTGAAAAGCTTCCTGAGCCAATTTATACTCCTAGTACTAAAGCTGAGCTAGGAGACCATGATGTAAATATTTCCTTTGAAGAAAGTATTGAATATTTAGAAAAATACTATCCAGGAAAAGGTCATTACTATGCTACAAAGCTTAAGGAAGCAACTATCTTAATTTATAAAAAATGTGCTGATTATGCTCTATCAAAAGGTATCATAATCGCTGATACCAAATTTGAATTTGGCTTAGATGAAGATGGTAATATTTTAATTGCAGATGAAATGCTTACTCCTGATTCATCTCGTTTCTGGCCTCTTAGTGAGTATGAGGTTGGTCATAGTGAGCCTTCATTTGATAAACAATTTGCAAGAGATTGGTTAAAGGCTAATCCTGATAATAATTGGACTCTTCCTCAAGATGTTGCTGATAAAACTATTTCTAAATATTTAGAGGCCTATAAGCTATTAACAGGAAAAGAGCTATAGGGATAATAAACTCTCATTGAAGATTTCCTCCAATGGGAGTTCTTCTGTTTGTAGTTGAAATAGGGACTAAAATGTATTTGTTGTTATTATATTAACACTAAAGTGATTATTTTTACAAAAAAAGTAAAAATTCGCTAGCACATACCTAATTTTTATAGTAGAGTACTTGAGAAAGGAATTCATACTATTATGGCACACTTTGGTATTTGGGGTCTTATACCCCCTGTTTTAACAATTACACTTGCCTTCATCACAAAAGATGTAATTGTATCATTATTTTTAGGTATTATTTCTGGTGCATTAATTGTAGCTGGTGGTAATCCATTTGTAGCAATTTTAAACCTTACAGACTTAATGGCTGATGTGCTATCTGATGGCTGGAATATTAGAATTTTCTTATTCTGTGCTCTTCTTGGTGGTCTTGTTGGTATGTTAAGTAGAACTGGTAGTGCACATGCTTTTGGCCTTTGGGCACGTAAAAAAATCCATAATCCTAAAACAAGTTTATTGTTAGCTTGGGTTTGTGGAATAATAATCTTTATTGATGACTACTTTAACTCACTTGCAGTAGGTACTGTTATGAGACCTATTGCTGATAAGAATAAGGTATCAAGAGCAAAGCTGGCATGGGTATTAGACTCAACAGCAGCGCCTGTATGTATATTAGTTCCAATTTCTTCTTGGGTTATCACAGTAATGTCTATTGTAAAGGGTAGTGAAGGCTTTGATACCTTTGGTATGAGTGAATTTGCATTCTTCCTAAAGGCTGTACCATACAATATCTATGCTATCTTAACATTGATAATGGTTGTTACAATTATCATTACTGGTCGTGATTACGGTCCAATGAAGAAGAGCCAAATGCTTGCTGACCAGGGAAAGCTTTTTAATGATGTATATGGCGATGCTCCGGGTGAAGTAGAAATTGTAACTAGTGGTAGAGCAGGAAAAGCAAAGATGATTGATATGCTT
>NZ_JAXEGN010000256.1:0-3789 GCF_034103065.1 Bullifex sp.
ACAGAACCAGTCAGGTTACCCTGAGAATCGAAATCTACTAGTAAAACTTTATATCCAAGTGCAGCAAGGGATGAGCCAAGGCTGACACATGTAGTAGTCTTACCAACACCACCTTTTTGATTTAAAAAGATTATTTTGTGCGCACTCATAAGATAAATATAGTAGTTATCAAGAAAATTGTCGACAACTTAAAAAGAGTTTGACCACATAACAAATTATGTAGTATTTTATTGATAGTAAAGTATATGGAGGTTCTCAAATGGCAGAAATGACACTTGAAGAAAAAGTAATCGATGCTATCAACCAGATTAGACCATCACTTCAAAACGATGGTGGAGATATTGAATTTGTAAGCATGGATGGTAAAAATATATCCGTAAAGTTACTTGGTGCATGTGCTGGTTGTCCAATGTCTCAAGCAACTCTCAAAAATGGCGTTGAGAAATATCTCAGACACGTATTACAAGATCAAGAAATTGTTGTTGAAAATTCACTTCAATTTTAATCTTATAAAAAAAACAATCACTTATAATAATCTGCTCTAAAATGGAGCAGATTTTTTTTGTTTCACGTGAAACACACAACAAATAACCTCAAAGACAAGAATAAAAACAAAACAAATCACTATATAATCAATAAAAACAATAAAATAGTAATAAAAACTAATAACTTTTAATATATTTAATTTATTATAACATAATAAATTAAAACCGCTATATAATAACTTATGACATATCAAATAACACTAAATAATTAATCTAGAGGGTTTGTTACACTCATTTATTCGAATATTGATAAAATATAGTTAAACTCAAACTTTAAGCTAATTTTTTGAGTGTAACCATTAAATTCAAGAATTTTACTCATTTTTTTCCTCTGTTACACTCAATTTTTTTATTATAAATGTTCCTTTACTTAGGTTTATAAATTAAAAATAGACTTTACTATTACATAAACAGATTAATATTCTCACAAATTCACTATTCAAATAATATAATCTCATAATAACAATATTTATTGTTTTATATTCAATAATAAAAACTACTACCCTACCAGGTGCAAATATTTATTTAATATAATTCTAAATCAAATAAATCTAGATCTTTTTCCATTAATTATAATCAATAATTAAACTTTATTTTTTCCTGGATATTATTTTTACGTAAAAGTTTTTTAAAAGAAATTGTTTCACGTGAAACTAATAGTAAATTTAATTATTTATTTTCATCATATATTCATTAATAAAACCTCATTCTTTTAATGATTAAAGCAGTTTTAAAGTTTAATATAATGTTACTTGGAAAATCTTTTATAACTATTTGAAATTTATAATTCTTAGAAATATTTTTTACTATAATTATTATTTTTGTAGATATAACAAATAATATTATTACTAATTCAAAAGCACCTTACCGATTTTCCTAAATCTTATTTAATTAATTTTTTTTCATTTTAATTATTCAAAAAAAAGAAGTAATGTTATCCCTTAATTCTATACTTGTAAGCATTTAATAAACTAATTCATTATTACTAAAAATTTCACGTAACAAACACCAGTGTTACATACAATAAGTATACTCAATAGCTGATAACAACAATGATATTATTACCAATGTAAACCAATCGTGATTTTATTTATCAGGAATATTTAAACTTTAAAAATAATTATACAGATAAAGAACAAACATAAAAAGTTATTTTAATTAATCTTAAAAACTAGGCTATACTGTCTATTTTTCTTTAAATAAAAACACAAGTATAAAAGAAGCAATCAGAATTATCAAAAAAAATACTATAATTAATGATTTGAATGATTACAAAGTAATAATTTCTTTTAAAGAAAAAAGTAAAAAAAGCTATAACAAGCGAAAAAGAACTCATATAGAGTCCTTTTTCGGGAGATACTCAACTTTCGCCTCGCATCAATTCAAATATAGCATCTAAGGATTTTGCAGGCAATACAAATAAAGAAAGTAGAAATCTTCCTCTGGAAAGCATATTAATTTAAACTACTTTATTAGATTACTAATTTAATATTATAGCTGCATTTTTAATTAACTTAAAATAATACAAGTTTTTATCTACCTAAAAATACTATATTTAATATATATTAATACTTTTAATTAAATTATATGATCTAAATTTAGATGCTAAATATGTAAATACTATTACCTTAGTATTATTTATTAAAAGATCCTAACATAACTATTCAAGAAAGAAAAATAATCACCACCAAAAGTAATAATTAGCAAAACAAAAAATATTGATTGATAAAATAGATTTAATTTTACAATCAGTTTTTTTTTATTTATTAATCTTTTACTAAGAATAATTGATATCAATAATGTTATGCCATAATATAGTACCCAATACATAATTATTGATGATTATTTATATATTTTATTATTATTTAAAAAATCCATAAATGACTACTTTTTTATTTTTATTATTCTACTGTTTCACGTGAAACCATTATCTATGAATAAGCATTAACACATTATACTAATAAATTCTGTTTCACATGAAACATTCTTTTTTTTAGTTTTAAGACTTGTGAGTAATTATCTTTTATTATTCTAAATATTCTTTATATTACCAGGCTTTTGATAATTATTGTTGCGTAATTGCATTTAATACTTACAAAGATAAATTTACTTGGTTATTTATAATCAATTTTTCAATTCTATTATTTTTTTCCAAAAACCTCATTTAAACGCGTAAAACGGCCTTTTTTACTCATTTGATTCTATATATAGAAACAGTTACATGTAGATTTATAACCACTTTTATTGTATTTATTACAATAATAAATTATGATTTTTTGAGCAAAAAAATAAGCTGCCAGCGATTTATAACTGACAGCTTAAAGAATTATTTAGATATTTTTATTCTTCTGTTGACTCTATTTCTTGAATAGCTTCATTTTGTGTTGTTTCAGATACTTCTGGTGTCTGTTCTTCTTCCTCAGATTCTTCTTGATACTCTGTAGCAGCCATTGCAACGATATAATCGTCTTTCTTCTTAAATGAAGCAACTTTTACACCCTTTGCTGTTCTGCCTTGAATTGAGATATCCTTAACATGCACGCGAATTGTCTGACCATTTAGAGATACAAATACGACATCATTATCATCATTTACTGCAAGCGCATTTACAAGATAACTTGTTTTATCATCGATTGAGTAAATCTTCTGTCCCATTGTAGCTCTACCATGAGCATTGAACTCTTCAAATCTTACTTGCTTACCTTTACCATTTTCAGTAACCATAAGAATTCTCTTACCTTCTTCAACTCTTACAAGTCCGATGATTTCATCATCATCAAGAAGTTTCATTGCTCTTACGCCACGTGTAGATCTTCCCATTGTTCTGATTGCATCAGATGAAGTTCTTAATCCCTTACCTGTTTTTGAAACAATCATAACATCGTCACCTTCATTTACGAAGATAGACTGAACAAGATTATCACCCTCATCAAGAATAATAGCCTTAACACCACGCTTTTTAGCATTAACGAAAGCAGAAAGCTCAACCTTCTTAGTTATGCCATACTTGGTAATCATCATTAGGTATTCATCATCTTTGAAATCATCAAAACAAATAATAGAAGTAATCTTTTCTTGATTTTCAATTTGTAAGAAGTTCTTTATGTTTGCACCCTTTGAATTCTTAGCACCTTCAGGAATTTCATAAACATATGTGTAATATGCCTTACCAAGGTTTGTAACATACATTACGATATCATGGCTTGATGCAATAAATAAGTGTTCGATAAAGTCACCATCAGTG
>NZ_JAXEGN010000257.1:0-4109 GCF_034103065.1 Bullifex sp.
TACTTCAGAACTTGAAAGAAGGTTAGGAGTAAAAGTTTGTGAAATTTCTGCATTGAAAAATCTTGGAGTTATGGAGGCTGCTCAGGTTGCAATTGATACAGCTACGAAAGGGGAGAAATTAATTCCTTCTCATTCTTTCTCTGGTGTAGTTGAGCATGCTATTGCACATATTGAAGAGGCTGCTTTACATAATATGAGTGAGGAAGTTCAAAGATGGTATGCTATTAAAATCTTTGAACGTGATAAGAAGGTAATAGAAAAACTGAATATTGATTCTGAAATTCTTTCTCATATGGAAATTGATATTGTAAAAGCGGAAGAAGAAGCAGATGATGATGCAGAATCAATAATTACTAATGAAAGATATATTTACATTAATTCGTTAATTAGAAGCTGTTATAAGAAAAAGCAAAGGGGCGAATCTAAATCAGATAAGATTGATAGAGTAGTAACAAATAGATTTTTAGCCCTTCCAATATTTGCTGTTGTGATGTTTTTAGTTTACTACATCTCAATTTCTACAGTTGGAACTTGGATGACAGATTGGGTAAATGATTGCTTATTTGGCGAAGAGTGGTCGCTATTTGGCCTTGCCTTACCTGGTATTCCAGTATTTTTTACACAATTACTAGAAGCAATAGATTGTGCTGATTGGCTAATTGTATTAATAGTTGATGGAATTATCGGTGGTGTGGGTGCTGTACTAGGATTCTTACCACAAATGCTTGTACTTTTCATATTCTTAGCATTCCTTGAAGGCTGTGGTTATATGGCAAGAGTTGCTTTTATCATGGATAGAATATTTAGAAGATTCGGCCTTTCTGGTAAATCTTTTATTCCAATGCTAATAGGAACTGGATGTAGTGTTCCTGCCATTATGGCATCAAGAACTATTGAAAATGTAAGAGATAGAAGACTTACAATTATGACAACAACATTCATACCATGTAGTGCTAAACTTCCTATTATTGCATTAATCGCAGGTGCTGTCTTTGGAGGTGCTTGGTGGGTTGCTCCAGTTGCATACTTTATAGGTATTGGAGCAATAATTGTATCAGGAGTGATTTTGAAAAAAACAAAATTATTCTTAGGTGATCCAGCACCATTTGTTATGGAATTACCTAAATACCATTTACCAACATTTTCCTATTTGTTGAGATCAATGTGGGAAAGAGGATGGTCATTTATTAAGAAGGCTGGAACAATTATTCTTATCTCTGCAATTATCCTATGGTTCTTACAAGCATTTGGTTTTGAAGATGGATCATTTACTATGGTTGAGGATTTAAATAACTCTATTCTTGCGATAATAGGTAACTTAATTGCCTGGATTTTCTCTCCTCTTGGTTGGGGTAACTGGGAAGCTGCAGTTGCAACAATTACAGGATTAATTGCAAAGGAAAATGTTGTATCAACATTTGGTATCCTTTTTTGCTTTGCCGAGGTTGCTGAGGATGGAGTTGAGATTTGGGGAACTATGGCATTAAGATTTACATCTCTTTCTGGCTTATCATTCTTAGTATTTAACTTACTTTGCGCCCCATGTTTTGCAGCAATAGGTGCAATTAAAAGAGAAATGAATGATAGAAAATGGCTATTAATTGCAATTTCCTATCAATGTATATTTGCCTATATTGTCTCATTTATTATCTATCAAATTGGATCATTAGTTATTGGACAAGGAAGTATAATTGGAGGCGTACTAGGTATCTTATGCTTAGCTATAATGATATACCTAATAGTAAGAAAACCTTCCTCAGTTAACTAATTCAAACCTATATTTTTGATCTGCATTAGGATATTTTTTCTTATCGACTAAAGATGCAAACATCTCATATGGACGAATATAGAGAGCATAGTCACCATATAGTGCACGATAAACTACATATTTCTCATGGGTTTCTGAACAAAATGCACTATCAAGTACCTCATAGTAATTACCCTTAAAGTGTCTATATCGTCCTTTAATTATCTCTCTAGTTGCACTTGGGATTAATAATTTTCTTATTTCATCCCAAGTTGCAACACTCTTAAATTGTTTTTTATAGCAACCATTAACGGGACTAATAAACATCAATACATCTATACCTGCTTTTGATACACTATCAAGATTTAAAAAGGTATCATCTATTAATAAATCAACCTTTTCATTTAAGCAGGCTGTTAATTTATCATTTGTACAAATTAATAAATCATATTCAATTCCACAGTTTTTTAACTCTTTTTGTGTTGTATAGTAGCAGTCACTATAAAGTGAATTATTCCTATGAGTTATGATAATAATTCTATTACCTAGTCTTCTTAACTCTTTTACAACATCACATGCTCCCTCCTTTACTGGTGTAAAAGGAATGAGAGCATCAAAATACTTTTTTGCAAAATCATTCATAACTAAGCCCCATTCCTTTGGGGTGTTGTCATATGAAATATTGTTTGAAACTAGCTCTTCTAGTGGCTTCTTACAATACTCAGCAGTATATGGCTGAAGATAAGAAAATGTATTAGTTAATGTGTCATCAATATCAATTGCTATATTCATTGTCTTATTATTAATCCCATTGGAACAGGTCTCTCTGAATCACTATTATCAGGATGTCTATCTGAAACATGCATCATAGTTTTACCATCTATAAACATTTCAGCAGATCCACCACCATCTAGATTTACTAAATGTTTTAGACCTTGTCTATAACCAAAATCTGCAAGCTCTAAAAGGGAAGTTCCTGCACTCTCATTTCCTCTATCATACCTAAGCTTGCTACAACCTTCTGACCAAATTAAAATTGGTTCATCATCTTTTGTTGCACCAATAGCCATACGAGGTGCACGAGCAGCTTCGTAATCAAGTGGATAGAGAGTAGGTGGATATGAAATAGGATCTATTTCTATATCATAGAATGGTGATGATAACTCAGTTATCTTCTCTGTCTCTCTAACTACTGCTGACCCAACTTGTAAACCAAATACGTAGTCCTCTAAACCATTATAGATAACTTGAGATTCTAAATAAGAAATATCCTCTTTAGTTTGAATAATAAACCCAGAAGAAGGAATAAGCGTTTCACCACCCTTATGATATGCAATAACCTTATTTCCAATAATTACAATATCACTACCACTTGTCTTAGGTGTTACTCTATCTAATGGTCTTTGAAAGAAGGTTGCATTTTCACCATCTTTGAAGGTAATACCATTAATAGTAATACTAAGATCTGTAACTGATATTTTCTTTACATAGCTCTTTTGATTTTTATCAACTAATAAAGCTTCTCTATAGAAGAGAGGGGGTTGAATTACAACACCTTCTTTAAGAGCAAGACCATAAGATACTCCAAATGTATCATATGGAGAATCATGGTCAAAGACATCCATTGTAAAGAAGTGGCTATTAACACTTAATTTAGGACATGGGGTAGTTTGGCTAAGGTATCCAAAGGTGTTACTAATAGGGAGTATAGAAATACAATCTTTATCTCCGCATAGTACTTTTAGCCATCCTTCTTCCTTTAAAAAAGAGATAAAATCATTAGTCTTTTTATCGCAAACTACAATATCATCGTTTTCTTTTTTTATAAGTCCTGCTTTATACTGTTTTTCTAATTCTGCGGCAAAAGCAAGCTGAGGATCAAAGACTGTACCAATATCTGTTTCAAAAGAAAAAGGTATTTTAATGTCTTTAGGAAAATGGAAAATTACTAAAGCCCCATACCATGACCTATGCTTTGGAATGATAAAGGCTTCATACATTCTTACAAATTCATCATATGCCTCTTTTGAAAACGGAGGAATAGAAAATGAAATATCAGACCAAGTAAAGCCCTTTGCTATTTGGTAACGTTGCATTTCTCCATTTTCATATTTCTCAGTAATGATTTGTGTTTCTATCATCCTTTAACTCCTGCAGAAAGTGAATTCTCAATGATATATTTTTGGCAGAATAAATATACAACTATTAAAGGTAGTACTGAAAGTACACTACCTGCAAGTAGTAATGACCACTGTGAGGAGTATGCACTTTGGAACTGAGTAAGACCAAGAGTAACTGTATAAAGGTCAGGCTTTGAAATATAAAGCATTGGACGTAGTAGATCATTCCAGTTATTCATGAA
>NZ_JAXEGN010000258.1:0-2276 GCF_034103065.1 Bullifex sp.
CTCTCTAGATAAGTTCCACTTCTCCTGCATAGCTAAATCAACGAATATATAAGCAAGTCCATTTTCTGTAACTTTTATTCTTGAAAATACATCTGATTGATATGAATAGAACTTAAAATCCCTTAAATCTAATTGCGCTTGTAAGTTTTCTATCTCTACTCCCTGATCAAGCATTAAGCCAGCAAGTCGTAATGTATCGCCAGTAGTTGAAGCAAACCTAAAGCGTCCACTATCAGTATTCATACCCGTATAAATACAAGTTGCAGCAAATGAATCAATTTCTAGCTCATCTTTAAATGTTTGATAAAAGTCTGCAATTAACTCTGCTGTAGAACTTCTCTTTTCTTCTACCCATGAGATATCACCATAAGGGTTATTATCGATATGATGATCAATTTTAATAATCTTCTTCCCATTTAAGACTCTATCATCGGATACTCTTTCACTAGTTGCGGTATCAAGGATTAGTACTAAAGATTTTTTAATATCTTCATCTGTTACATAACCATCTTCAGCTCCTAAAAAAGCCATGTAATCAGAATAATCTTTATTACATAATCTAATATCTTTATTTGGATAAGTTAACTTTAAAATTCTCTGTAACCCCTTAGTAGCCCCTATAGCATCACCATCTGGGCGGAAATGTCTAGCAATTAAAATTGAATCAAAACTTTTTATTTCATTTAATATTTGTCTCTTAATCTCTTCGTTCATATTTATCCTTATAATTATTAATGGAATATTTGATTTTATTAACTTTTAAAAGATATTTCTATAGAAAATAATTAAAAAGAATTACAGAAGGCTATCTCAAAATAAACATCGCTGTAGAAATAGTAGTAAGTGTTATTAAGGAAAGCAAAACATCATACCAGCGAACCTTTGTTACTTCTAAGTAAGTCCTATCATTTTTACCAGAAAATCCTTTTGACTCCATAGCCATGGCAACACACTCAGACCACCTTATAGAGTTAACTAACATTGTGAATATCACCTTAAGAGATATAAATGATTGCTTCATACCCCGAACCTCATATGCAGTTAATACAGCTTTATACTCACTAACCATATTAGGCATTAAATGAAAGGCAGCTAATATTCCATAAGCGAATTTTGGTGATAAATGACATTGATGTATCATACTTTTTACAAAATCATCACCGTTGGTAGTCAAAGCGAATAAAATACCAAGTCCTGCATAAGATAGTAATCGAGTTGATAGCTGTAAGGCTGTTGTTAGATTTCTACTAGCTGCAGCTCTAACTGCAAATGGTACATTTGAAATGTTACTTATTTCCTCCAGTTCAACAGCACTTCCCTTAGCATAGTATAAGCCCATCATAAAGAGACCAAATGCAGCAATAAATGCAGGAATTAATATTATTACTATTCTTTTTATTTTTGCATCAGAAAAGAAAACTAATAATAAAATAGATGTAAGAAACACCCCAACATTTAGTTCAATTATATATTGAAAAGATAAAAGAATAACTGAGAGTAAAACAGTAAATGCTTTTACACTAGGATTTAGTTTTTCAAGCTTCATATACACCATTTCCCCTTACTACATATCTTTTATCTGCATAGCTTTTTGCTAATTCCTCATCGTGAGTTATTAATATCACGCTCAATCCTTTAGTTTTTATTTTATCTTCAAGTAAGCTCATAATTGCACAAGTTGAGCGATAATCTTGTCCATAGGTAGGTTCATCAAGAAGTAATATTTTTTGTTCCCCTGCCAGCACCGATAACACAGCAAGCCTTCTCTGTTGTCCTTGAGATAACATATAAGGTGAATATCGTTTATATCTAAGTAAACCATATTCATCAAGTCTCTTTAATGCCTCATTATTAACTTCTTCATCACTCAGTTTATTATTCCAAAGTCTAATACTTTGTTTTACTTCATCAAGTACATTTTGCGTAATAAATTGGTTTGCTGGATTTTGAAAAACTATTCCCATGGTTCTATAGAGTTCTTTCTTTTTAATCTTCTTTAAATCTTTACCAAATACTTTTATCACGCCTTCATATGGATTTATTTTTAAGAGAGATAAAAATGTGGTGGTTTTACCAGCTCCACTTCTCCCAATAAAAGCAGTAATAGCACCACTAGGGAAAGATACATTGTTCAGATTAAGAAGAACTTCATCACTTTTATTCTTATTTATTACTACATTATTAAATTCAATTGCGGTTGTATTACTCTTTATTTGAGCTTTTTTTATATAGCCATTACTTGGAAAAAATAATCCTTCTTTTTCAAATATTGACTT
>NZ_JAXEGN010000259.1:0-3652 GCF_034103065.1 Bullifex sp.
TCATATTCTTTATTGTCACTATTAGCTGCCCATCCACATTCTGGGAAATACAATAGACCGACACCACAGTCCTTTCTAAGTTTTTCAAGCTTTATTAGAGTATCATATTCAAAGTAGTGTTCATTAATAACATTTCCTTTATCATCAATAATATATGCTCCATTTAAGGTTGCTAAATATGGCCTAAATGGAAGTTTATCTGTTATTTCAAGTAGACCATCACGGGATCTTCCTGAACATAGGGTAATGATGACACCTTCATCATGTGCTTTAGTAAGAGCATTTATTGTATTTTGAGTTAATACATGATCTCTATTTAATAGTGTTCCATCTATATCAATAAATACAGTTTTAACCATTTTTAAAAACTCCTGGAAGATGATATTATAAAGCTCACTATGACACCAAAAGAAATATTAGAAAAGAGAGATTTTCTCTCATATATTGATATGATTGACCAAATCGAAAGAGAAGTTGGAAAAGTTATCTATTGTGGAATGGATGGCATTGTAACTATAGCAGATGGCAATACAGGTTTTATTGCTCCATTTGATAGTGATGTAAGACCATTTATTGAACTACTTCCAAAATCTGTCGAATTAATTTCTATTCACAGAGAGCATGTTACAACTGTAATGAGGGAGTATGGATTTCGGTTAGCTAATGCATGTTCACTGTATGTCTATACAAAGGATGAAGATGTAAAGGTAAGAAAGCAAGATATCAGAGTACTTGATAAATCATATAAAGATATTATGAAGTCTCACTACCACCTCTTTAGTGATATCGATTACATCGTTGATAGATTAGAAAGTGGAGTAGTAAGAGGAATATTTATTGATAACAATCTTGCAGGTTTTATTGCCGAACACAGTGAAGGTTCTATGGGAATGCTTGAAATATTTCCTGAGTACCAACGATTAGGTCTTGCCTATGATTTGGAGGGAGCATATATAAATGAAATGAGAAAAATTCATAGAGTATATTGCAATGTCGTAAATGGTAATATTGCATCTGAAAACCTTCAATTAAAGCTAGGACTTGTAAAAGCAGATAAAGCCTCAGATTGGTATTCTTTATACTAAATTTAACGATTTTGTTGCTTTTTCTTAAAATAAATTTGACGATTTTGTTGTTTTTCTTAAAATAAATTTGACGATTTTGTTGTTTTTCTCTCAAATAAATTTGACGATTTTTGTAAAATAGGAAATGTAAATGTTTAAAAGAAAAATATATAGCAAAATGCTTCAATGGAAAGAGGAATCAAAAGGTAAAACAGCATTGTTAATCGAAGGACCACGTAGAGTGGGTAAATCAACAATTGTAAAAGAATTTGTAAAAAATGAGTATGATAGCTATATTATTGTAGATTTTTATAGAGCCTCTCTTTATATAAAAAAATTATTTGATGATCTATCTGATTTAAACTTTATATTTCTTCAGCTCCAGTTAACATATAAAACAACATTAAAAGAAAGGAAGTCTTGCATTGTTTTTGATGAGGTGCAGTTATGTCCAAAGGCTAGGCAGGCAATTAAAGCATTAGTTGAAGATGGAAAATATGACTATATAGAAACAGGTTCTTTAATTTCTATTCACAAAAATGTGAAGGATATTTTAATTCCTAGTGAAGAGAGAAAATTAAAAATGTTCCCAATGGATATTGAAGAATTCCGATGGGCTCTTGGAGATTATACATCAATTAATATTATTAAAGAGTTTTATGAAAAAAAGATACCTATTGGACAAGCTGTAAATAGAAAACTACTTAGAGATTTTCGTTTGTATATGCTTGTAGGAGGTATGCCCCAAGCCATAGAATCTTATATTCAAACAAATGATTTTTGCCAAGTTGATAAAGTTAAGAGAGATATTCTAAAGTTGTATGAAGATGATCTAAGAAAAATTGATCCAACAGGAAAACTTTCTGCATTGTATGATGCTATTCCAGCACAGTTAATGGGAAATGCATCAAGATATAAAGTCTCAAGTGTGATAAGTGGTAGTAGGGCAAGTGATGTATTAGAATCCATAGCAGAATTAAAGGATTCGGGTACAGTTCTTGTAGCATATCACGCAAATGATCCTGTTTTAGGAATGGCACAAAATAAAGATTTAGAAAGATTTAAATTATATACAATAGATACAGGATTGTTTGTAACTCTTGTTTTTAAAAATAAGAAATTTACAGATAACGAAATTTATCTAAAGCTATTATCTGATAAATCTCATGCAAATCTTGGCTATGTTTATGAAAATATTGTAGCCCAAATTCTAGCTACTAATGAACATGAACTTTACTATTATACTTTTTTGAATGAGAAATCAAGACACAACTATGAAATAGATTTTTTAATTGCGGATAAAAATAAAATTTGTCCAATAGAGGTAAAAAGCTCAGGATATAAAAGCCATCCTTCGATAGATTGTTTCTCAAATAAATTTGCATCAAGAATTAATAAAAAAATAGTTCTTTATACAAAAGATTTTATGAGAGAAGGTGATATAGATTACTTGCCAGTTTATATGGCTCAGTTTTTATAATTAAGTTTTAACTTAAATAGCTTTAATGGCAATAATATCTTTTAAGATATGTATTGGGAATATTAAAAATACACATATATTGACAAAAATAATCAAGTTCTGTAGTTTAATGTGCATAAAACAAAGGCGTTTTTCCTTAGGGGAAGAACGCCTTTCTTCGTTTTTAGGGGAGGATAGGATTATGTGTGGTTTCGTTGGAATGTTTGACATTGCTAAAGATGCATCATCATATAGAGATGGTGTAAAGGAGATGTCTAGAAAAATACGTCACCGTGGTCCAGATTGGTCTGGAATATTTACCGGTCCTGATTGTGTAATCTCACATGAAAGACTTTCAATTGTTGATCCACTTTCTGGAAAGCAACCACTTTATAGCAAAGATGGAAAGCTAGTACTTGCTGCAAACGGTGAGATTTACAACCATCAAGAGATAAGAGAGCGTTACAAGGGAAAGTATGAATTTCTAACAAAATCAGACTGTGAAGTAATCCTAGCACTGTACCAAGATAAAGGCTGTGACTTCTTAGAAGACTTAAATGGTATCTTTGCATTCTGTTTATATGATAGCGAAAAGGATACATACATGGTTGCACGTGACCACATTGGTATTATTCCTCTCTATCAAGGATGGGATAGTGAAGGCCATTACTATGTTGCTTCAGAGTTAAAGGCATTAGAAGGTAAGTGCTCTACTATTACCGAGTTTATGCCTGGAACATATTTTTCTTCAGAAACTGGTAAAACTGTACAGTGGTATAAGAGAGATTGGGAAAGCTATGAAAATGTAATGGATAACAATGCATCTGTAGATGAACTTAGAACAGCCTTAGAGGAAGCAGTAAAAAGACAGATGATGAGTGATGTACCATATGGCGTACTATTATCAGGTGGTCTTGATAGCTCAATAATCGCCGCAGTTACAGCTAAGTTTGCTAAAAACAGAATTGAAAGTGGTGATGCAGAAGCTGCTTGGTGGCCACGTTTACACTCCTTTGCAATTGGTCTTGAAGGTTCTCCAGACTTAATTGCAGCAAGAAAGGCTGCAGACTTTATTGGAACTGTTCACCATGAAGTACACTTTACAATTCAAGAAGCTTTAGATGCAATT
>NZ_JAXEGN010000260.1:0-2065 GCF_034103065.1 Bullifex sp.
TTAGGATATAAACTTTAAAGTCTTTACCAAGCATGTAGTGATGAAAAACTCACTTCATGCTTGCTTTGTAAAAAGCGTAAATTAATAAGATTATCATGAAATTAAGTATAACACAGAGATTAAAAATTTTATGTGCTAAATCCTTACTAAAGTAAGATACCCTTCATTTTGCCTATATTTTTAAATCAAAACCCACCAAAAATCATGAAAAACAGGTGGGTTTTATCTTTTATTGTTCCTTCTTTTAAGCTATAATATATGTGTATTTATATGTGTATATAAGGAGCTAAAGATGGGTGCCTATACTGTTCCAGAAGATATAAGAAAAATGAAGCCTAAAGGAACTACTGTTAAAGTTATTAATGGTAGTTATTATGTTTATACTAATACTCGTCATAAGGATGAAGTTAGTGGTAAATGGAAGACAGATCCTGGAAAGCTATTAGGCAAAATAATTAAAGATGTTGGCTTTGTTCCAAAGGGAGTACAACTTGAAAGCTCTGAAATAACATTGTTTGAATATGGTGAATATCTTCTTGCATGTACTTTAGCTCATGATGATTTTGAGAGATTAAAAGAATGTTTTAATGTAGATGAAGCTTTTCATTTGTTTTCATTAGCATGTATCTTTGTATTTGAAGGCTATATTGGGTTAAAACCATCAGAAACAATATATGAGAGAACACTCATTGCCCATGACTATTCTAAATTAAAATATAGTTATCATAGAATAAGTAAACTTCTATCTACTATTGGAAGAAATGATAAGATATTAGAGTTTCAAAAGAAGTGTATAAAGCAATCCAATACAGTAGCAGTAGATGGTCATGTTATACCGAGCGATAGTATTAATAATGATTTATCTTTTAATGGTTATAAAGCAAAGGAAGTAAAAGGTGAACAAATGAACTTATTAGTAGCATTAGATATTGCTACACATCTTCCTCTAGCAACTAAAGTATTTCCAGGTTATATAGTCGATAAAACAGACTTTATTGATTTTATTAAACCATTAGGTGAAATAAAAGATAAGTTATTCATTATGGATACAGGATTTTACTCAAAGGAGAATATTGAATACCTTGTAAAACAAGAAGCTAATTATATAATGCCTTTATCTTCCAATTTAGAAGGTTATAAGAATGCTATTAAACCTTTTAAAGGCAGGAATGCTCAATTCTTATATTCAGTTTCATCTAAGACTGATTTAGTTGAATATCATGAATGTACTTCAACTAAAGAAGGTACAAGGGTAATACTTTTTCAAAATATGAGTGAAAGAGAGAAGCTAATAAAAGAATATATTAAAAAGATGGAGGAAGGTTCTAAAAACCATAATAAAGAAGGGCTACAAAAGAATATGAAGACCTTTGGTCTAATAGTTCTTGAAACTAATTTAAGTGTAGATGCTAAAGATGTGTATTACTATTACAAATCTAGGTGGTCAATTGAAACCTACTATGACCGCATTAAGCATAATATAGACTTTAGTGAATTAAATCTCTCTGAATATGGGATGGTACAGGCTGTAGCATTCGTAATGCTATTAGCTGGTAGAATTGACCAAAGGATTCTAACAGCCGCAAAGAGTGTTGGAAAAAGTAGTAAAGATCTTGTTAGACTTATGAGTGCATTGAAACTATATGATAATGGTAAGAGTTGCAATATTTGCAATGCAAAAAAGGAGCACTTTGATTTAGCTGAAAAGCTTAACCTTTCCTATGATACTTCTAAGAAATGTTTGGGTTAATTTATGGTTTAGCACATAAATTTTTGAATCGTTGTGTTAATAATAAAACAACACTCCGTACATATGCCTAAACACCATAAATTCTTGTATTTTATGGAGGGATGTTACATTTTAAAAGTGGGGGTCGGTTTTCACTCCTACCACCATTTATATAGACTAAGTTATAATAAAACAATGCCTATTTAGTCATTATTGAACAAAAACACCATATTATAATCACTTTAGACATCAATATGCTTGTTTGTATGATTTTTAAGCATATGAGGGCTAGGATAAAAGTGGCAAAAACCCCACAAATTCCCCACTTTTTTTCAT
>NZ_JAXEGN010000261.1:0-7283 GCF_034103065.1 Bullifex sp.
AATGTTTGTGATAGAGTAGGTATTATCAACAAAGGAAAGCTTATTACAGAAAAGAGTGTAGAAGAGCTCTTAGAAAATAAAAAACAAACACTTGAGGATTATTTCTTATCCGTTACCCAGGAGGCTTAATGTGCTTAAGACATTAGTAAAAACCTATTTTAAGGGTAATGGCGGGCTATCAATATTACAAGCGCTTAAAACAGGTAATTCAAAGAGTAAAAAGAAAAGTAAGGGAAGGAGCATTCTTTCATACTTTGGCCTAATTTATCTTTCTATTTTATATATGTGGATTATCTACTCTAACTTTGTTTCACAGCTAAAAACTGATGTATTATTTGCTGTAATTTCAAGTCAGAGTGTTGCTTTAATGCTTACAATATTCTTTACACTCACAAGTATAGATAATATTCTTGTTACTGGTAGTGATATCAATACTCTAAAAACCCTACCAATTGATACCAAGACATTAACATTATCAAGATTTGTTATTCTATATTTTGAAGTATTTTGTGAGTGTCTTTTAGCCATAATTCCTTTTGCTGTTGCAGCTTTAATAAATATAAAATTTAATATAGTTTTTTACTTATTACTTATTTTAGATGCACTTATTATTCCTGCTTTTTCAGCATTTTTTATGGGTGTTTTCTCATACCTTTCTCTAAAGAGTAAGGTTATGAAAAGAGCTAAAACAGTTCTTATCTATGTTTTATCATTCTTTGTTATTTACTTTATGCTTAGAGTATTAGGTAACCAGGCTGGTCCTAATTCAAGTGTTACATTTGCCCTTTCTGAGAGAGTAGTTGTTTCAAATCAAGTAATAATCTTATTTGCTGCTATTCTTGGTGCTTTAGCACTTTGTAGCATAATACTTTACTTTGTTTGCCTTAAGTTAAGCAAAATAGTAATTGAAAGTGAGAATATCAAGGAGAAAGATAAGCAACTAAGAGGAGAAATATCATATAAACAAAATTCTATTTTCAAAGCATTAGTTATTAGAGAAAAAAGGATTATGTTTTCAAATTCCTCTTTCTCAACTGAATTAGTTTTAGAGCTAGTTATGCCTTTATTTATATTATTAATTTATGCAGTAATGGGAATACTTGGTGATATGAGTAAGGACATTATGTCTATTCCGGGAATTGAAAACTATCTATATGTTGCACTTTGGGGTGTAATTATGATGTTCTATACCTTTAATTTACTCTCTTCAACTTCTGTTTCAAGAGAAGGAAAAGATTTTGATCTATGTAAGATTTATCCGATTAACGTAAAGGATAGAGTAAATTCAAAGTTAGTTTTCCATTTAATTGCAACATTACCTTTTATTGAAATTTTTATTATTGCTATTGCAATTGGAGCAAAAGCTCCCGCCTTAGAAACCATTTTAATAGCTATTTCTATGGTTCCATATATTGCTTCAATTAGTGTAATTGGACTTACTATTGATTTTAATAATCCTCATACAGCATGGGAACGTCCTCAAGAAGCTGTTAAGCAAAATACAAATGGTCTTGGTGCAATGGGCATTAGTATTATTGAGTTAATTTTAATAGTTGGACTTTTTATTTTAAGTGAGATTTATTTAAAAATAAGGTTAGTTTCTACTTCGATGCCATTAATTATTTCACTTATTTTCTTTGTCATCTTCTATAAAACAGCAATTAATAATGCAAAAAAACAATTTGAACAATAAAGGGAAAAAGTTTAGTTTATAACGCATGAATGGTTTAGTTTTAGAAGGCGGTGCAATGAGAGGTATGTTCACATCTGGAATTCTAGATGTGTTCATGGAAAATGGTATTACCTTTGATTCCTGTGTTGGCGTATCAGCTGGAGCAGTATTTGGTTGTAACTATAAATCAAAGCAAATAGGTAGAGCTATTAGGTACAATAAAAAATATTGTAATGATAAAAGATATTGCTCTGTGCACTCACTCTTAACAACAGGAGACCTCTATGGATCTGACTTTTGTTATGATGAGCTTCCTAATAAATTAGATCCTTTTGATTATTCTGAATATGAGAAGAATCCAATGGAATTTTGGTGTGTTACCACAGATGTAAGTAGTGGTAAACCATTTTATGCAAAAACAGAAAAGGGTAGTGGTGATGACATGCTTTACTTAAGAGCTAGTGCTTCTATGCCCCTTGTTTCAAGATGTGTAAATGTAGGTGGAAAATTATTACTTGATGGTGGTATTTCAGATCCAATTCCATACCGTTTTATGCTTGATAAAAATGTTGACAAGTGTGTAGTTATTCTTACTCAGCCAGAAGATTATGTAAAAGAAAAAAATCCTTTGCAATTCCTTTTTAATCTTATTTACCAGGGTAAGAAAAAAGGAATATGTAAAGCAATGTCTATTAGGCATGAAGTGTACAATAATCAAACTAAAGAGATTAAAGAATTAGAATCAAAAGGAAAGTTATTTGTAATTAGACCTAAACATAAATTGGATATAGGAAAAACAGAAAAGGACCCAAATAAGCTAGAAAGGGTTTATCAAGAGGGAAGAAGTATGGCTCTTGAAATACTGCCTAATTTAATTAGTTATCTTTCTTAAGTAATTATGCTACCTAAAATATGGTAGTATTTTTGTCTCCTAAGAGTGAAAAAAATCTTTACAAGTAATATTTACCATGGTAATCTGATATCAGATTTAAAAAGTGATATCACTTTTATAAAAAGGAGACAATATGAAAAAACTTATTGCTATCACACTTGTGATGTTATTAGCACTCACAACAGTATTCGCAAACGGCAGTTCTGAATCACAAGCTTCAGCAGATTCAGGCAAAACTTACACAATTAAGCTTGGACACACAATGAGTACTGCTCATCCAAGACACGTATCTCTTTTAGAGTTTGAAAAATATGTAGAGGAAAAGAGTGGTGGCAAAGTACAGGTAGAATTATTCCCAGCTGGTGTTCTCGGTTCAGAACCTGATATGCAGGAATCAATGAGAATGGGTACCTTAGAGGCCTTCGTTGGTGGTCCTTTTGATACAATTTCTAAGAAGTTAAACTTATTCTTAATGCCATTTTTCTTTGATAATCAAGATGCATTAATGAGAGTTGCTAAGAATGAGGAAGTATTTAACATCATTTCATCAGATGCTGAAGCTAATGGACTTAAGATTCTTGCAATTGGTGATGGTGGTGCAAGACAGATTACTAACTCAAAGAGAAGAATTACAAAACCTGCAGATATGAAGGGCTTAAAGCTTAGAACTCCTTCTATCGAAGCAATCATGGTATGTATGGAAACACTTGGTGCATCAACAGTTTCAATTCCTCTTGCAGATTGTTATATGTCACTCAAAACTGGTGTAGCTGATGGACAGGAGAACCCTGTTGCAACAATTTATGACCAGAAGCTTTATGAAGTACAAAAGTACATTACATATGTAAACTATCAGTACCATCCAGAAGTTTTAACAATGAATGCGAAGTACTACAACTCTCTTCCTGCAGAATATCAGCAGATTTTAAGTGATGCTGCATGGCTTTTCATTGAAACAGAGAATAAGATTGCAATTGACAATGCTGAAGCACGTCTTGAAGAGATGAAAGCTTACGGATGTGATGTATATACTCCAACTGATGCTGAAAAGCAGGCATTTGTAGATGCATGTACTCCTGTATATGATCACTTTGTAAATACTCTTAAGTATTTTACACAGGAAGAATTAGATCTGGTTAAAACACTCGCAATGGGTAAATAACAGTCAAAAAGAATACTATGGCCTGGCTGTGTAGTCAGGCCTTTTTTAGGATATTTTAATGAATACTATACTCAAATATTTAGATAAAGCTATGTCTTTTATTTTGATTGTATTAGTCGCATTCCTTGCTATAGGAGTATCGGTCACTGTTGTTTTAAGATACTTCTTCGGGCTTTCTTTTAGTACTCTTGAAGAATTACTAACAATGGCCTTTATTTTCACAACATTATTTGGTTCTGCGCTAGCAATTAGAGAAAAACAACACATTTCAATTTCTTATCTTGCAGATAAAATCGTTGGGAAAAGTAAAAAGAAAAAGATAATATCTGCATTTTTAGTTGACTTATCGATTTTATTTGTTTCAATTGTAATGATTTATTTTTCAATTTTATGGATTAGTCAAGTTGGTCATTTACTATCACCAAACTCACATTTACCAATGAGTGTGTACTATATCTTTGTACCAATAACATTTTTTATTACCGTTTTTTATGTAGTAATTGATATGCTTTCTTACTTCGTAAGGATAGAAAATGCAGATGGTGGATATTCTACTGATGATGTTCTACCGGAGGATAAAGAGAAATGAATCTAACTATATTATTTATTGCATTATTGGTATTTATACTTATAGGAGTCCCAATAGGATACTCTCTCGGTGGAGCAGGTATCATTTACTTTTTCTTAGAAAATCCTGCATTCCTAATGAGTGTTCCTCAAAGAGTTTTTTCGGGATTAAATTCATTTATTTTAATTGCAATGCCTCTGTTTATGCTCTCAGGAGAATTGATGAACCATGGTGGGTTAACAAAGAGACTTATTAACTTTGCTCTATTAATTTGTAAGCCATTTAGAGGAGGCTTAGGTGAAGTAAATGTTGTTGCTTCTATGATTTTTGGTGGTATTACAGGCTCTTCTGTTGCTGATACCTCTGCACTTGGTTCAATATTAATTCCTGATATGACCAAGCAGGGATATTCAAAAGAGTTTTCTACAGGTATTACTGTTGCTTCCTCCACTGTGGGTATGATTATTCCTCCATCGATTCCTATGTTAATGTTTGCAATGGTATCGGGAGTATCAGTTGGTAAACTATTTATGGGAGGTGTAATACCTGGTTTGTGTATTGGTATCTTCCAGCTTGTTGTTGTATGGCTCTATTCAGAAAAGAAGGGATACCATAAAATTGAAGCAAAGATTGATCAATCAGTATTTAAAGTTGTAGTAGATGGCTTAATTGCATGTTTAATGCCTGTTATGATTTTAGTATTCACAACATTTGGTATTACCACTGCAAGCGAAAGTGCTGCAGTAGCAGTAGTATACTCACTTATTGTAGGTAAATTCTTCTATAAAGAGCTTAAATGGAAGCATATAGTTGCAGCATTAAAAAAGACTGCAATTATGACTGCTACTATTATGGTGATTGGTGGCTTTACAAACGTATTTACTTATATTTTAGCAATTAAACAAGTTCCACTTGCGATAGCTAACTTTATTTTAAGTTCAAATATTCCAACATGGATTATTTTCTTACTCTTTGATATCCTAATTCTTCTTTTAGGAACATTCTTGGATGTAGTTCCATGTATTTTATTAATTGCTCCAATTATGTTACCAGTATTCACAACACTTGGTATGAGTGAAATTACTTTTGGTATGATTTTAGTTGTAGGCCTTGCAATTGGACTTGTAACACCTCCAGTAGGAATGTGCTTGAATGTAGGTAGTAAAATATCAGGAATGCCTATTATTAGTGTTTTCAAGTCTTCTTCCCCGTTCTTACTTTGTAATATTTTAGTACTACTGATGGTTACTTTCGTTCCAGCAGTATCAACATGGCTTCCAAGCTTATTAGCATAAGGAGGATAAAATGACATTAAAAGAAAAACTAAAAAAAGGACCTGTTTTTGGCATTACCTGTTACACAGGAATGGCAAGCGTTGTAGAGTGTATTGGAAGATGGGGATATGACTTTGTATATCTCGATCTTGAGCATTCAACTATAGATGGACTATGTAATATAGAGAGATTAATATTAGCAGCTAAACATGCTGGAGTATCTCCATTAGTAAGAGTCTCAGGAGTTCATGATTCTGAAATAAGACAAGTACTAGAGATGGGTGCAGAGGGGGTAGTTGTTCCTCACTGTAGATGTAAAGAAGATGTTGAAAAAATTATTTTCAATGCTAAGTTCCCTCCTATGGGTAGAAGGGGCGGTGAAAGTAATGTAAGAGCTGCAGGCTTTGGTGTAAATGGTTTTTCATGGTCTGAATACACCAAGAAAAGCAATGAAGATACTATGATAATTCCTATGGATGAAGACTTTGAATTTACTGAGAATATTGAAGAAATTTTAAGTGTAGATGGAATTGATGCTGTTAACTTTGGTCCAGTCGATTATGCTCTTTCTGTTGGAGCTGAGGTTGGATACAAAATTACCGATGAGAGAGTTGATTACGGATATAATAAATTAAGAGCTGTGACAAAAGAGAAGGGTATAGGAATTATGGCTCCTGTTGTTCCTTCTACAGAATCTGATTTAAGAGCTGCAATTGACCGTGGTATTAATATGCTTATTTTGGGAAATGACATGTACCATTTAAATCAAGGATTAGGAAAAATTGCTAAGGAAGTTGAGAAAGTAAAATAATATTTTCAAAAAAAATAATAATCTGATATATTAATCTTGAAGGAAAATACTAATGGCTGATATCAGTACTACAATTTTTGAGGCATTGAAAAAAGAAATTACTAAATTAGAAATAATCCCTGGAGAAAAAATTAGTGAAGGGGAAATTTGTTCTCGTTTTTCTGTCACAAGGCCTCCTGTTCGAACTGCTTTTCAGCGCCTTCAAGATATTGGTTTATTAGAGAATGTTCCATATAAAGGTGCAACTGCAACTTTAATTAGTTTATCCTCTGTACATCAAATGATTTTTATGAGGACTGCAGTTGAATCTTGGATTATCAAGGATTTTATCAATACTAATCCCTCTCCATTTGTTTTAGAAGAACTTGAACATAATTTAAGGATGCAACAAATACATGTTTCACAAGATGAAATAGATGAGAAACAATTCTTCACCCTCGATTGTGCTTTTCATCAATTTTGGTTTGATAGAATGCATTGTGATGATGTTTGGAGAATGATTCAAAGTGATTTAAATTATGAACGTTTCAGAATGCTTGATTTCGTAGGGACTCTAGGATATAGAGATATTGTTAAAGATCATGAAAAACTTTTTGAAGCAATAAAAGAAGGTGATAGTAATTTAATAACACCAATACTTTCTTCCCATCTAAATGCAGGTCTTGCTCGAATGGGAAATTTAATTAGAACAGATTATAAACAGTATTTTGTACTTGATGATAAAGATAATGAATACTGGCTTTTATATAATGAAAAACTTGCAAAGTAAAAAGTAGCTCCTGGGGTTACAGTTATCTTACCTTGCATCTCTCTAACAAAATACCATTGACTGGGTGACGTAAGCAACAGAAATTTATTCTTCCTAGTTCTGGAGGCTGAGAAGTCCAAGATGAGAGGCCAGCAG
>NZ_JAXEGN010000262.1:0-3721 GCF_034103065.1 Bullifex sp.
CATTTCAAATCTCAATAATTTAAACAGCCTGCTTTATTATAGGTTACATCAGAAATTAAGTTTTTTAACTTCCTCAACACTATTTTCGATAGCTTGAGGTAATGTTACTCTATTATCAAAGACAGCCATGTCCTTAAAGCCGGTTCCGGTGAGTAATACAGTAACAAGTGCATCCTCTCCAAATTTAGCTCTTACATTATCACTATCCTTTTTAAATGCCGCAAATGCGCAAGCCGCAGCTGGTTCAACGAATACACCTGCATCCTTTGTTAATTCCATTTGAGCTGAAAGAATTTCTTCTTCGCTAACTTCAACAGACCAACCATCTGAATGCTTAATTCCATAAACAGCCATTCTACCATTAGCAGGGTTATTAACACTGATACTATCTGCTCTAGTTGTTGCTTTTGTCTCCTTCATTTCTCCAGTTCTAAAGGCCTGTGAAATAGCATTAGACTTTTCTGCTTGAGCACAGACAAGATGAGGCATTTTGTCAATTAAACCTGCACTTAGAAGATCATAGAAACCTTTCCAAACACCACCAAAGATACAACCATCTCCTGTTGGAACATAGATTACATCTGGTGCTCTTCTACCCAAATCCTCAAAGAGTTCAATTGAAATACTCTTCTTTCCTTCAATGGTCATTGGGTTGTAAGCTGTATTTCTATTTATTCCACCAAAGAGTTTAGTGTACTCAATTGATAGTTTAAATGCATCATCATATGTTCCTTTAACAGGTACTACATGAGCTCCATATAGAACACTCTGCATAAGCTTATTAATTGGTGCAGTAGCTGGAACAAATAATACTATATCAAGGCCATATGCAGCACCTGCACAGCTCATAGCTGCTCCGGCATTACCAGTACTAGCTAATGCAATTTTAGTTACATTATGAGCTTGAGCCTGAGCTACAATAAGCTGACTTGCTCTATCCTTAAATGAACCTGATGGTAGTTGGCTATCAAGCTTAAGTGTAAGATTATTAATATTATATCTCTTTGAGAGCTTAATAGGTCTTACAACTGGAGTTGATCCAACTGGATAAGCCTCCTTATTTTTTATCTCATAAGGGAAGAAATCGTACATTGTAACATGATCTTTTTCTTTAAGACTCTTTAATTCTTCTTCATCATAGATTACAGATAGTACGCCCTTTCTAAATTCTCCTTCCTTTTCACTACCACCGCAATTAGGGCAAAGATACATTATCTCGTCAGAGACAAACTCACTGCCGCAATCAAGGCAAACGTATTTGAACTTCATAACTTCTCCTAAAAAATTACCGAGGAAAGTTTGCCTCCCCTCGGCTTTACTATTATTTCTTAATTTCTTCGTTGAACTCTTTAATGAGAGCATCAATTTGTGGAACAAGCTTTGGAATATCCTTCCAGTAATTTCTATCGTACCATTGTCTGTTGAGTTCTTCGTAGGTCTTACCCTGCTGTTCAACCCAAGTATAGTACTTAAGATTGTGGATTCTAAGTCTATCGTAGTATCCAAGCTCAAGAGCGTTATCAATACCCTGATGCATTAGAGCACCTGAGTGAACTCTTGCTGCTTCCATTAAGCTAAATGGACCCTGCTGCTCTGTCAACTCTGCTAAGCGGCTTGTATACATAACTGATGAGTCTGTAAGAATTGTGAATACAACATCATCTTCATCCATTTCGTAGTACTTAGCCATCTTGATAGCTGAGAGCATGTTACCAATACCAGAGATACCAAAGAGAGCAAGATTATCAATATCACTTTGTTTAACACCAATACTCTTGAGGTATTCTTTTCCATCTGGTTCATTGAAGAGACGGTAAATATCCATACAGTCTTGGTCATCAATTGAAAGAACCATATCAGTATTCTTAACATTGTGAATCCAAGGAACGTGCTTGTCACCGATACCTTCAATTCTGTGTCCACCAAATCCGTTTCTAAGAAGAGTAGGGCACTGAAGTGCTTCACCAGCACCAATTTTAATATTTGGATATACATCCTTAAGGTGGTCACCAGCAGCTAATGTTCCACCACTACCTGTTGAAGAAGCATAACCTCTAACATTTTCTGGCTTAATACCAAGCTTCTCAAGTACTTCAATAATTGCACTACCAGTAATTTCATAGTGCCAAAGGTAGTTTTCAAACTGCTCGAACTGGTTGAAAATTACGATATGTTTTCCTCTTTCTTCATCAAGTTCATGACACTTATCGAAGATTTCCTTTACGTTTGATTCACAACCAGGAGTTGCAATAATTTCACCTGCAACAGTTTTAAGCCAGTTAAATCTTTCCTGAGACATATTCTCTGGGAGGATTGCAATACTCTTACAACCAAGAAGAGCTGAGTTATAAGCACCACCACGGCAGTAGTTACCTGTACTTGGCCATACAGCTTGCTGTTCAGCTGCATCGAAGTTACCAGTTACAAGAGCTGGAGCTAAGCATGAATATGTAGCACCTACTTTGTGAACACCACAAGGGAACCACTTTCCAACAAGAGCTAGAATTCTAGCCTTAGTACCTGTAATCTCACGTGGAATTTCAATAAAGTTTACATCTTTAAATCCACCACCTTTCTCAACAGGTTCATTGTGCCATGTGATCCTATAGAGGTTAACAGGATCGACGTCCCAAAGACCTCTTTCCTTAAGTTTAGCTTTAATATCATCACTAATTTTTTCAGGATGCTTCATCTCTTCAAAAGTTGGTAATGTTATTCCTCTTTCCTTACAGCGAGCAACATTTTTCTTAATGATATCAGGTTTCTTTTCGAGATTAATTAACACGTTATATCCTCCATAGAATTAATATATCTGAAGGATACAACGGAAAAATATCAATTGTAAAGAAAAAAATTGAGTTTTTAATAAATATTAAAGTAAAATTTTGTGGTTTCCACTTTCTTTTATCATGTTATTAGCAATTGCGTAATCTAAACCCGATTCAAACAGCTTTACAACTTGAGCTCCTTTCCTTTGATAATTAAGTTCAAAAGCAAAGCTATCTAATAGTTTTCCTTTGTAAAAACTTTTATTTGAATTCTCTAAAATATATACAATTACTGCAGCTGCCTCTGAGTGTGGAATTTGGTATGAATAGCGTTCTCTTTCACTTGAAGGACGAAAAAAGGAAGAAAGTATTACATTGCTTGGATAATAAATTTTTTCATTATCTTCTAAGTAATTAGGAAGTGAGAGAGTTGAAATAAGAGAAATAAATAATGGTTCTAATCGTGAACCAAGCTTTTCAAGAGAGAAGCTATTTAATACTCTTTTAAATAATAAATGTTCACATATTGGCCCCTCAATTTGATTAACTTTTAGCATTCTTACTTTTATTTCTTCATCGAATTTGTGAGAAAGTAAGTCATCAGGGGAAAGCTTTATTTTCTCTAGTGGGGTAACAATATATTCTCTTTTTTCAATCATAAGATAATTATAGTATCGTTTATTATTTTTTTTAAGGATAAAAAGTTTTATACTAAATGTAAGAGGTGTAATTTATGTTAGAAGTAGGAACAAAGGCTCCAGATTTTGAAGCACAAGACCAAAATGGTGTAGTACACACATTAAGTGAGTATAAAGGTAAAAAGTTTATTTTATATTTTTATCCAAAGGATAATACACCAGGATGCACAAAGCAAGCTTGTTCATATTCAAGTAACCTTCCTTCTTTTTTAGATAAAGGAATTGAAGTAGTAGGGATAAGTAAGGATAATATAG
>NZ_JAXEGN010000263.1:0-14787 GCF_034103065.1 Bullifex sp.
GCTTCTGGTGGTCCTTTTTATCAAAAAAAGAATCTTGAAAATGTTACAGTTGAAGAAGCGACTAACCACCCTACTTGGAAAATGGGTAAAAAGATTAGTATCGATAGTGCAACATTGGCAAATAAAGGCTTAGAGGTTATCGAAGCTGGATTCTTATTCAATTTACCATCAAGTAAAATCGAAGTAACTATTCATAGACAATCTGTTGTTCATTCAATGGTAAGGTTAGCAAATGGAGCAGTTTATGCCCAGCTTTCTCCACCAGATATGACGCTCCCAATAGTCGGTGCAGTTAATGATGAAATTAATCCATTAAAGGATGTAGTTAGACCACTTTCATTTAAAGATTTAACTTTGACATTTAGCTCATGGAGTGAAGAAGAATTTCCTTTATTAAAGCTTGCATACATTGCACTTGAGAAAAAGGGTTCATACCCTATTGCCTTTAATGCTGCTAATGAAGTTGCTGTTGGTCTCTTTATTGATCATAAAATTAAGTTTACTCAAATTGCAGGTATTACTGAAAAGGTTATGAAGTATAACTTTTCTAAAGAATGTAATAGCTTTGATGAGATAGTTGAAGTTGATAATAAAGCTCGTACTATTGCATTAGAAGGATTTTAATGTCTTTGTTAAAAACATTTATTATTCAATTTCTAATAGGTTTTTTTGGAATCTCTCTAGTTTTATTTCTCCATGAATTAGCTCATTTTCTTACTGCTAAACTTGTTGGTGTAAGTGTTGATGAGTTTTCTTTAGGTATGGGTCCAAAGTTTTTTTCTATTCACGGTAGAAAAACAATTTTTACAATTAGACTTTTACCTCTTGGTGGAAGTACTAAAATGAATGGTTCTACAGATCTCATAAAAGCACTAAGAGATGATGCTAAAGAGTTTGAAAGATGCGAAGAAGGATCTTTTTTTACCTCCTCCCCTTTTAAACGTTTTTTAATATTCTTTTCTGGTCCCATTGCTAATATTTTATTAGCACTCCTATTATTTATTATTATTTCCTACATACCTGTTGAAAGAATTGTAAATGATCCTTTAATTGCTAATGCAATTGATTACCCATTTATGTTTAATATAGATATAAAACAAGATAATGTTATGCCTGGAGATAAAATAATTTCTCTAGATAACATAGTAATAAACACTTTTGAAGATGCAGAGGATTATTTAATAAAACATAATAATCGTCCAGTATTAGCATCTCTATTAAGAGGAAATGAAGAAGTTACAACTTTACTATCACCTAAAAACGGTAAGTTTGGTTTAACTCTTTATCAAAAACCAATAATAGCACGAGTTACTCCTGATTCTCCATTTAAAGAAAACGATGAAATAATAAGCGTTAATGGGGATCAAGTAAATTGCACATATGATTTATATAAGCATAGTGATGAAGTTATGGATATTACTGTTTTACGTGATGGTAGCTATATAACAATTAATCTGTCCCCTATGAAGGAATTTCCTTTTGCCTGGAAAAGTGATATAGCTATTACTCCAAAGCCTACTATGAAAGATGCAATAATTTTAGGCTTAAACAGAACTCAAAATATAATAAGAAATATTATTTCAACTTTACTAGATGTCGTTACAGGAAAACTTAAAGATACTAGAAATGAAATTACAGGGCCAACACGAGCTGCAAGTCAAATTGGCTCTATTACGACACTTAGCTTTAAAACAAGTCTAAATACTGGTATTAGAACCTTTTTATATTTAATTTCAACTGTATCTGTTTCTATTGGGGTGATTAATCTTTTACCTATTCCTTCCTTTGATGGTGGACAGATGTTAGTAAATTTATATCTATTAGTATTTAAAAGAAAATTAAAGCCAAAGACATATATTGTATTTCACATCCTTGGCTTAGTTATTTCTACAGTATTACTATTTTTACTATATTTTGTAGATATTAAATTCTATTTATCTTAAAGCTGAACATTTTGATCAATATTCTCAAATGATGCAGTAACAGGTCTAAATCCTATTTTGAATTCACCAGTCTCACCATTACGTTGCTTAGCAATAATTAGCTTTGTAGGCATTAAAGTTTGGTTACCTTCTTTATCCTTAACAAGCTTATCTTGTTCAACCTTTCTTGATCTATGTAAGAACATTACAACATCTGCATCCTGTTCAATTGCACCTGAGTCACGAAGATTGTTTAACTGAGGTTCATTTTTATCACCTTCGGCATCACGAGAAACCTGACAAAGAACAACGACAGGAATTTCAAGCTCACGAGCAAGCGCTTTTAATGATCTTGATACACTTGCAACTTGTTCAAATCTAGGTATTGTGGCATCCATTTCTGCATCAATTAATCCAATGTAGTCGATAAACATGGCTTGAAGCCCTTTTTCTCTCTTAAGTCTTCTAGCTGATGATCTAATTTCTGATAACTTCATATTAGGAGTATCAAATATGAAAAGATTTCTATCATATAAATTGTTTGATGCATCCATCATTCTATTAAAGTTTCTATCCTTTCCACCAAAGAAGGTAGCATTTCTAATAGTTTTTAGTGGAACCTTAGAAATACCAGAAATAAGACGCTGACAAACTTGTACGCCGCTCATTTCAAGGGAGTAGAACGCAACTGAGTAGCTATCAGCACTAGAATTACCTTTAGTAACCATATTTTGAATAATTGAGGTTGCAAAAGCAGTTTTACCAATTGATGGACGAGCAGCAATAATAATGAAATCTGTTGGTCTAAAACCACCATCAGTTGCACTATCTAGAACGTCAAAGCCAGTTTCTACAGCACCTGATGAAGCACCAGACATTCTCTCTTGAATGTTTTCAATAGTTTGAGCAATAAAATCATTTACTTGATGATCTTTATTAGCTTCTCCACTACCAATTGATAATCTACCTAATTCTGCTTCTCCTTCATCAATAACCTTTTGAATATTTGCACTCATATCATAAGCACTAGATGTAAGGAGCGCAGCATTTTTAATTAATGCTCTTCTAAGCGAAAGATTTTTAATTTTTTGAGCATGTACACTAACAGAAGCAGTGTTAGTTACATTTTCTGTTAAAGAAGAGATATATGCAGCACCACCACATTCAGCAAGCTGGTTACGAGCTTCAAGAAAGGAAATAATTGATAGAAAATCGAGAGTTTTGAGTTGCTTTTGCTCTGAATAATCAATTAATGCTTGGAAAAGTTTTTGATGCCCAGTGTGATAGAAATCAGAAGGCTTAATTACCTCACAAGCTATTTCAAGTGCATTTGAATTTAAAAGAATTGATCCTATAACCGCTTTTTCTACATCCTCATCATATGGTAATGTTTGTCCTTTATTTTCAAATGCCATTTTAATCTCCTATGATGATTATAGAATAAAACAAAAAAAATGCCACTAGTGTTTATTACTAGTGGCGTACAACTAAAATCTATATTAGTTCTCAGCTGTCTCTGTAGCAGCAGCTTCTGCTGCAGCCTTAGCTTCCTCAGCAGCTTTTGCTTCTGCAGCTGCCTTAGCTTCTGCAGCCTTTCTTTCCTTAACCTGGATTTCAGACTCAACAACAAGCTTAACGTGAGAAACTTCACTCTCATAGAGGTGTACAACAACAGAGTATGTACCAACCATCTTGATAGCGTGTGTTGCAACTTCAATCTTCTTTCTCTCAACTTCGATGCCCATCTTAGCAAGAGCTTCTTGAACCATTGAAGCTGTTACAGAACCGAAGAGCTTACCAGAATCACCAGCTGTAACAACGAGGTTGATAACTGTTGCATCGAGCTTCTCTTTTAATGAAGCACTCTGAGCTCTCTTTTCAGCCTTTCTCTTTTCGATCTGAGCTGCACGTGACTGGAAGATAGCTGCGTTACCCTTTGTGTATAATACAGCTGCACCAGTTGGGAGAAGATAGTTACGAGCGTAACCATCCTTTACTACTACTACATCACCCTCTTCACCGAGGTTGACAACGTCCTGATTGAGAATAATCTTCATATCAAAGACTCCTTAAAAGGTTTTCTGAGTTCGATCCAAGTATTCACAACTCCTACACCAACGAGTGCAAGTACTAAAATCGCATTTATTCCAGGCAGTAGAATCATAGAAAGAATCAAAAATCCCATCATTCTTGTTCCACTTAATGTGCTACCCTTTCGTCTTAGGTTGTATAGAATAATACTAAAACCTTGCATGCCATAGAAAAGTGTTACTAACAAAGCTAAATTGTTTACAATTACATTTACACTCATAGGAATTGAAACAAAACGCTTTAATAGCATTATTGTCCAAAGACCTAAAAAGGCATAAATAAAACTGTATGGAAGTGAAAAGTTAATTATTTTTTTATCAAAATTAACATCATTTCCATTTTTTGATGCTTCATACAGGTAGTGAACAACTACAATGTTTATAAAAACAAGAGGGATCACTAAGCTGAGCATCATCTCAAGTACCATGTCAAACATAGTATTGAGAGCTTCACTACTTAACTGAAAAATCTCTGAAAACAGAGCAACAAAGATTTCTCTGTAAGTTGATAACACTCCTTGGGCTGATTGTGGTGATATGGTGTATACCACCGCAAAAAGAATAAAGAGTACAAGAGTTGGAACAATTGTATAGATAAGTCTCTTTACAACGTCCTCCCCTTTAGTGTGCATCCATACCATCGCGCCTAGTATGAGAGCAAAAGGAATAAATAAGTTGTTTCCCACAAAGAAATACGTTAGGCTGTTCATAAGCACATCTCTACTAGTATATAGTTGCTTTCCAGCAGCCAGCACCATCACAGCAACGCAGGCGGTGTCCGTAATCTTCTTTGGGTAGCGCTTACTTAGTAACAGAAGTGGAAAAGTAAAAACTAAAGATCCTACAGAAAAACAGCTTAAGATAAAACTTAATACAGTAAGTAAGATTATGTCTCTAGTATCTTTCTTCTCCATTACTCTGCTACCTTAAGAAATCATTTTTTCTCGAATGGAAGATATGCAAGAACACGAGCCTTCTTAATTTCAGAATTTAAAGCTCTCTGGTGCTTTGCACATGTACCTGTGATTCTACCTGGGAGGATTTTACCTCTTTCAGTAATGTAACGGCGAAGCATATCAGGGTTTTTATAATCTGGCATTTGTGCTCCAGCCTGACAGAACTTACAAACCTTTTTCTTAAATCCAACTTTGCGAGCACCAAGTTTTCTATCCTTGATAGCTGCATCCTTATCGTTCATGAATTCTTCATTATCATCACGCATTTTAATTCTCCTTAGAATGGTATTGGGTCATCCCCATAATTTTCTGGACCACCTGAGAAATCAACATTCTCAAGTAAATCTACACTATCTGATCCCATCCCTCTTTGAGGTGCCTGAGATCTTGGCTTGTTCTCGTACTGGGAAGTTGGTCTAGAGTATGAACTCTGTCTTGGAGAGTCAAAAGAATCTCTTGGTTGAGATCCTGAATTTTGATTACCACCAAGTAGCTGAAGAGTGTTAACGAAGATTTCAACAGTTGAACGAGTCTGACCATCAGATTCATATCTGTTTTGTCTTAGTTCGCCAAAAATAGCGACCTGTCGACCCTTTGTTAGATACTGATTAATAGCTTCAGCTGATTTACCAAAATAAACACAGTTAAAGAAGTTTGCTTCATCTTCCCAACTACCATCAACATTCCTCTTTCTTCTGTTGAGGGCAATAGAAAAACGTACAACAGCATCTCCTTTCTGAGAATATCTAATCTCGCTGTCTCTAGTTAATCTTCCAACTAAAGTTACTACGTTAAGATCTCCTGCCATGGACATTTCTCCCTATTTTTCTGAAATTATTTTTCAGGATTTACGAACAAGAACTTAAGAACTAAAGTGCTGAGCTGGAATTCGTGTGATAAGCCTGCAATCTTTGCTGGATCTGCAGAAAGCTCAAAGTACACATAGTGTCCTTTTTCCTGCTTATTGATTTGATATGCAAGTGTCTTAACACCCATATCTTCCTGCTTGGTGATTTCTACACCAGCTTTTGCAAGTGCATCAGTAACAAACTGAAGACCTGCCTTCATCTTCTCGTCATTTGCGTCGAAGATGACGGTGAACTCATAATTTCTCATGGTTCCTCCCTATGGACTAAAAATGAACCGCTCAAACTAAGCGGTTAAAGAGGCATCATGAAATTTATCAAAAAAGTTAATAAAAGTCAATGTAAAGTAAGGAATTCTACAATTATCATATTATTGCAAAAAAAAGTGTTAATAATACATATCAGTTATTATTTTTGGCGAGTATGATAGACATATGATTAAAGTATCAAAGCGTGATGAAGCATTCAGAAATGAAGTATTAACGACTACAAAACAAACTAAACTTATTTTAAAAGTTTGCCTACCTTTAGCAATATTTCAGCTTATAACACAGTTTTTTAATATCCTCGATACCCTAATGGCATCTTACATTGATGCTACTGCTGTATCAACAGTTGCTTATATGGTGCAACTACAGCACATGATTGCTGCAATTGGAGGAGGATTATCAGTTGCAGGCTCAATTAGAATTGCCCACCATTATGGTCATGGTGATTACGATAAGGTAAAACAAGAATTAAGTAGCTTATTTTTACTAACTGCTGTCATTTCAGCTTTAATTATTATTTCACTCCCCTTTACCCCTTTAATATTAAAACTTACCGGTACCCCTGAAGGCTTTACCCAAAGTGGAAGTATCTACTTCATGATAGTTTTAGTTGGGGTTGTTATTAATTTCTTTAATTCAATTTACCTTGCTATAGAAAAATCTAGGGGAAATACAAAGGTTATATTGAAGTTCAATTTAATTACAATAATTGTAAAACTATCTTTAACAGCATTCTTTATTTACATTTTAAAGGGTGGAATTAATCACATCGCAGTTGCAACATTAATTAGTTATTTAACACTTTTTATATTAGGTCCTGTAAAACTTTTTAAAGGTGATGATGCCTTTTCTTTTTCAATAAAGTCAGCTTCCTTGAAGTGGTCTTCAATTGGACCAGTTGTAAAGCTTGCTATTCCAACCATGATAGAAAAAATGAGTTTTTCATTTGGTAAAGCTTTAGTAAATAATATGAGTGCCTCCTATGGAGAAACTACTGTAGGAGCTGCAGGAATATCAAATAACATGTCAGGACTCCTTACAGGAATCCAAGTGGGAATACAAGATGGAGGAACATCTTTAATAAGCCAAAATATGGGTGCAGGATACTTTAAGAGAGTTGTATCAATATTTATTCGCTTAACAACAATCGAATTTATTATTGGATGTATTGGAAACCTTTTATATATCTTTATGATGTATCCTATTAGTTATATTTTTGCTTATAGTAATGCAGGATTAGATAAAGAATTCCAAAACCTAATTATTACAATCTTCCAATATGAGATTTTAGGATGCTTCCTACTTTCATTTTGCTATGCATCAATTTCCGTTTTACTTGGACTTAAGAAAACAAAACTGGTACTACTAATTAATGTATTTAGAATATTTGTTTTCAGAGTACCAGTAATAAGATTCTTTACAAGCTATACAAACTTAGGACCTAAAGCTGTTGGATACACAATGATGATATCAAATAGTTTAACAGGAATATTTGCCTTATGTGTTGCTATCATTGCAATTATAAGAACAAAGAAAAAGCTTAAAGACCAAGCATAGCTTCAAATTTCTCTTGAGGCATGGCACAGGAGTAATAGTAACCTTGTACGTACACATCGCCAAATGAGGCTACATATGAAAGATTATCTTCCTTCTCAACACCTTCAAAGATAATTCTATAGCCAAGCTTATTAAAGCTTGGTGTTACTGCTTTTAACAGATTATCTGTTTTAATATTTGTAGCAGCGGAATATAGCAAGCTATGATCATACTTAATACATTCAAATGGTAAATTAATGTAGTGAGGGATGTTTGAAAATCCTGATCCAAAGTCATCAAGATAGAAACCAATTCCCTTTTCAACTAACTTATCCATAGCAATTCTTACTGTATCATAGTTAGTAATTAAGAAGCTTTCTGTAATTTCAATCTTTATACAGCTAGGTGGAATTGCATATTTATTTAGTGTACTAATTACATCCTTAACTAAGTTTACATCAAAAAACTGACGAGCAGAGAAGTTGACTGAAATAATAGGAGGAGTAATTCCACTATTAATAGCTTTTCGTATTAGCTTAGAAGAAGCATTTAATACATACTCACCAATAATACCAATAAGACCATATTTCTCTGCAATTGGAATAAATTCTGATGGTGGAATAAATGTATTATGTTCTTTATCATATAGTCTAATTAAGCATTCTGCAGTACCTGAATATTCTCCACTAACTTTGTATATTGGTTGGAAATAATATTCAAATTCCTCATTTAAGCAGGCACTTTTTAAAATATTTAATATATAGTTTTCTCTTCTAATTAATGACTTAGTTTTTATATCACAAATAGTTAAAAGTACGTTATTAGTACTTGCATTTGTTTTTGTATTATAGGAAATATTTCGCTTTGTGTACTCTAAAATATTAATTACACTTGATAAATCATCTGCAACAATAGGACAAGAAAGTAAAATAATATCTGTCATTAACTTAATAACAGAGTTACCTACAATCCACTCAGCAGAGAAGATATCAACTATTTCATTTGTAAGCTTTGTACATGCAACCTCATCTATTCCAGGTGCGATTATTGTAAATTCATCATCAGATGTTCTAAAAATTTTTAGTAAATACTTTACACTTGTTAATCTTGAAGCAATATCATTTATTAATGAATTAGTTTCATTCTCATCAAAAGCTTTTTTGTAGTCAGATAGAGATCTAATCTTTATTTTGATAATTGAGAATACAATCTTTTTTTCAAAAAGGTACTCTACACTATTTCTAAATACTGCATCATTTCCAAGACCTGTTAAGGAATCAGTAAGGAGTTCATTAGTTGCTAAATTATATACTAAGAAGAGTAATACAACATAACCGACTAATCCACTAAACTGAAAATTACGAAATGATATTTGAATAATTAGTAATAATGCGATAATTGGAGGACAATATCCTGAAAGCTTAGAAAACTCAGGGGATTGATATTTTCTTTCAATGATCAACACAACTTGAGAAAGCACAATACAAATTAACACCATGAGGGGTGTTATAGTATTTAAAGGTCCTCTAATGTATTCAAATGTAGTTTTATCAACAGAGAAAATACAACCTGTTTTGAAATTTATTAATACAAGAATAAAATTCAGTGCATTAATCAAATATATAAAATTGTGATAATAGAATGATAGATATTTATTTGGAGAATGTTGATATATAAAATCAACTACATAATGCAAAAGCATTGACCCCTGTAATAAAGATAATAAGAACCAAAGTGAATGGATAATCTTACTAATAGAAGTATTTACAGGAGTTCTATTAATTATCAATAAGCAAGAGATTATATTAATTGTAACTGTAGAAATAGATACAATCATTGTATTTTGTAAAAACTTTTCCTGCTTAGAATTAAATAAAGTCCTTTCAGAGTGATGATATATGTAAAGTACTATTGTTAAGAATAACGATATTATCTCTGGAAATACATGATATAATTGCATAAATATTATTTTAGTTTAGTAATGTACTTTTGTACAGTAAAGGAATTAATAAATGTTTGATATGCATGCTCATATTGGTACTTATTTTCAAGATGCCTTAGTTGCAACTTCAAAAATTGAGGAATTTGATGATGTTAAAAACTTTAAATATCACTCATACGGCTCTCTTTCATTTATTAATTGTGATTTAAATTTAATTGAAGAAGAAATAAAAAAAGATGATCTAGGGCTAATAGGTGAAGTAGGCCTTGATAAAAGATTTGATTTTTCTAATCAAGCGACATTTTTTGAAAATGCCATTAAGCTCAGCAAGAAATATGATAGATCATTAATTATTCACTTAGTAGGACATCAAGATGTTTTCTTTAATCTATTAGATCTTTACTCCCCTATTCCTCCATTTTTGGTTCATGGCTTTACCTCATCATTTGAAAGTGCTAAGAGAATAATTAACTATGGAGGCTATATTTCTCTTTCTCCTCGAACTGAAAAAACTAAAGATTTTAAAAAGCTTTTAAAGCTACCGTTCTTTTTAGAAACAGATATGCCTACGGGCGATGATGAGACAAAAACACTAAAGCTATGGTATAACAAGGTTAGCGAGGAACTGGGTATTTTACCGAGTGTTCTTGAGGAGATTATCGATGACAGAAGAACAATTTTTACGCCTTGAAAGATTAATTGGAAAAGATCAAGTTAATTTATTACATCAAAAGCACGTTACAGTTGTTGGTGCTGGTGCTGTTGGTGGATATGCATTTGAATCACTTGTTCGCTCTGGAGTTGGTAATATTAGAATCGTTGATTTCGATACATTTGCCTATTCAAATATTAATAGACAAATATTAGCAACCTATAACACAGTAGGAAGAAAGAAGGTTGAGGTTGCAAAAGAAAGAGCTCTTTCTATCTACCCCGATTGTAATGTTGAAGCAGTTGATGCTTTTGCCTCATTTCAAAACTATGAAATGATAACCCAAAATACCGATCTTGTTATTGATTGTATCGATTCATTGAATCCTAAAATTGGTCTTTTAGAGTACTGTGTAAAACACCATATACCCATTATTTCTTCAATGGGAGCTGCCCTTAGAAGAGATCCTTCCTTAATAAAAACTTCATTAATAAGTGACACTTGGGGATGTCCTCTTGCTCGCCAAGTTAGATCAGGACTTAGAAAGCGTGGAGTTAGTACCGATATTTTGTGTGTATTTTCCCCTGAAAGAGTAAACTTTAAATATACTCCAGTTGAAGAAGAAGAAAGTGAAGAAAATAATAATGAAATAGGACGAAAAAGAGTTGTGCTAGGAAGTTTAGTAACTATTACAGCTATTTTTGGAGAACTCCTAGCACATAATGCACTTTCAATTTTAATTGGAAGTGAGAACTTTACAGGTGAAAAGTCCTTTAAGCCTTAATTAACTTAACAGGCTTGAAAAACTTTATTTGATGAAAATCAGGATTAGGTAAATCAATGTTAAAAAGTGAAATAAAGTGAGGTTCTTTAAGTCCATCTCCACACTTATATGCATTAAGGTATAAAACTTCTTTATCTAAACCAAATTCCTTTAGAGGTATTGATCCTTTAAAGCTATATCTACTTCTTTTATTATTGTTTTCCAATACAACAATTTCTCTTTCAACAAGCTTTAGCTTTTCACTATCTACTAAAGGACGCTCCTGTCTATTTGGACCATAACCACACCTTAAGGCTTTTGATGCTGAAAACTCAAAGTTATAGTAGTTAACATTATCAGGAGAAATAAATAGCTCCATACAGCTATCAAGCCAAACACTCCCATTATCCTCAACTACCATACGTCTAAGTTCCTTTTCAGTCACATTAAATTCAAAATATAACTTTTCGTTATCACAAGAAAGTGTAAGAGAAACAGTAGTATCTTCTCTTTTGCTACCCCAAAGATAATTATCAAAAATAAATGTTTGTTTTTGTTTTTTTATTTCCATATAAATCATCTTACCACAGAATACAAAAAAATATACAGGAGAGTTCATCCCCTGTATATCACATCTAAATATGCAACGAAAAAGAATTACTTTTTCTTATGTCTATTCTGTCTGAGTCTCTTCTTTCTCTTGTGTGTTGCAATCTTATGCTTCTTTCTTTTCTTACCGCAAGGCACAGTTCTGCTCCTTATTCCAATTGGATTTTTTTGTAATTACCGGACTATTATGCCTTTTTTAATAAATACTAGTCAAGTAATTGGAGAAATTTTTCTAAAAGACTTTATTTCCTTTAACAAACTTTGCAAAAACTCTATCAGATGGCTTTAAATATACATATTGTTCTAGGCGTTCTTGCAAGGATAATTCATCTTTTAATGTAGTTTTAATGGAAGAATCATCTAAAACAACGATATCAGCATCATAGCCTTTTATAAACGAACCAACATTACCAAAGAAAGATCCCCCTGAGTAAGTTGCAAGATAAAAGGCTTCAGCAAAGCTTAATGACCTATCCTCGCTGTGACTTAAGCGTTTATTAAGCTTACTTACTTTAATAGCATTTTTCATAGCTGATAAGATCGAAAGCTCCTCACCTCCTGCAACATCACTTGCAAGACCTACATTTACACCACTATCCATTAAAGCTGTGATACGAGCAATTCCACTTGTAAGGTTTGAATTTGAATCAGGACAATGAGCTACATAAATATTTTTATTTTTCATTAGCTCAAGCTCTTTTTCATAGCTATATACACAGTGAGCCATAATTGTCTTTTCTTCTCCCCAGAGCCCAAACATACGATAAGCATCAGCATAGGACTTACTCTTTGGTACTAATTGTTTTACCCACTCAATTTCTGAAGGATTTTCACTTAAATGGGATTGAACAGGTAAGTTATAATCTTTCGAGATTTTTCCAAGCTCTTGTAATAGAGTATCAGAACAAGTTGGAATAAAACGAGGTGTAATAATAGGTTTAATATTCTTAAGCTCTTTTGATTTCTCAATGAAATCTAAAGTTGCATTAATTGACTCCGCAGTTTCTTCTCTCAGAATATCAGGAGCATTTCTATCTGAATTAACTTTACCAACAAATCCAGCAAGTCCTGCCTTTTCTAAAGCATTCATTAAATATAATGCAGAATCCTTATGAATTGTCGCAAATGCACTAACTCGTGTTGTTGCACTATATTTTAAATCCTCTACGAAAATATCATATGCCTTTGATGCATATTCAAGACTTTTATACTTACTTTCTTCAGGAAATGTATGTTCTTCAAGCCATGGTAATAGCTCCATATCCATCCATAGTCCTCTAAATTGATATTGAGGAGCATGTACGTGTAAATCGCTTAATCCTGGAATAACAAGCTTATCTTTATAGTCGTAAAGCTTTAAATTCTTATACTTTTCAGGTAGTTCTTGATAAATTCCTTCCACAACACCATCAAGTACTATAAGATAGCTATTTTTCTTACAAATTAATTCTTCACTAGATTCACAATAGATAAAATTTGAAAAAATTGAAAAACTTTCCACTTAAACCTCCTAACTATTTTTTGATAATAGTCGGATGTTTATGGCAACCCGGTAGAAACTCTTACCCATATCGTAAGGATATATTATCTTAGGTAATTATAGCACTTAAAAAATAAAATTGTAATTTTTTTACTTTTCTTGGCTTTTGTTATTTTTGCTATAGATGAAAGTGAAAAAATGGCTTATCTTTGTTGTATTTAGAGGGATAACATGAAAATTCTTATACTTGGATTAGGGCTAAATGGTGGAGGTGCTTCTGCTGCAAGATACTTTGCAGGAAAAGCTACAGTTAGAATATCTGATATTTCACCAAGGGAAACTTTTGGTCCATTAGCTGATGAAATGGAAAAGCTAGGAATAACATGTTTTTTTTCTGATAAAGATCCTAAAGACAATATTAAATGGGCAGATGTTGTTATAAAAAATCCTGCAATTCCAAATAAGCTCCCTCAATTAGCACTTGCAAAAAGTATTAAAAACGATTTTTCATATCTTTTTTCTTCACCTTTAATTAAGAATATTAAGCTTATATTAGTTACTGGTACAAAAGGAAAATCTACAACTGTTTCTGCTATTAACCACGCATTAAATAAGATGGGTCATAGTAGTTTGTATTGTGGGAATATTGGTATTTCAGCATTCATCACTCTTGATGAATTAGAGAGCAGAAATAAAAAAGGTGAAAAGATGCCTGAATACATAGTTGCAGAAATGTCTTCTTGGCAAATTCATGATACCTATGTAGGCTTAAATGGCATAATGCCTCAAACTGAGTTAACTATCTTAACTAGTCTTTATAGAGATCATCAAAATAGCTACCAGTCTTTAAATGCTTATTATGATGATAAGCTAATATTAATTAATGAAAAATGTAAACGAATATTAATTAATTATAAGACAAAGCTTTATGTAATTAACCATACTCATGGTTTAAAAAAGAAGATTAAAGTATTCCCTTCTCTCTTTAATCCATATATTGGAAATAAGATGGAGTTAATTTGTTCTTATAATGCTCTTAAACTCCTTGGCTTTAAGAAAGATGAAATAATTCTTGCACTCTCAAGTTATAAGGGAATTCCACATAGAATTGAACAGGTTGCAATAAAAAATGATATTATGTTCATTAATGATAGCTCTGCCACAATTAGTGAGGCTGTAACCTTCTCAACTAAAACCCTTTATCCCCTCTCCTACCATTTAATTTGCGGTGGAACAGATAAAGACATTAAAGCTAATGGGATGCTTTCAGCATGTAAAGGAGCAACTAGTGTAATACTTCTTAATGGCTCATTTACAAGAGATAAGCTACTACCAATGCTTGAAAACAATAATATTAAATATTATGGTCCTTATGATGATTTACCATCTGCATTTTATCAGGCAGTTGAAAATGCGGAATTAAAGAAGAACCATACAGCTAATATGCAAGTTGTTATTCTGTCCCCTGGAGCAGCATCCTTTGAAATGTTTAAAAATGAATTTGATAGAGGTGATAGCTTTAGATCTTTAGTTGGCCAATATGTTAGCCACGTCTAAGTTTAAATCTAATATCTTCAACTACTCTATAGCTTGATGCAATAAAGTAATTATAATAGTAATCAAAGGAAGGAGTTCTATTAACTAATTCTCCTCCAAATGATGATTTAAATGTGATTAACTTACTTAAATGTTTATTATCAAC
>NZ_JAXEGN010000264.1:0-5921 GCF_034103065.1 Bullifex sp.
GAAGAAATCGAAAAGCTATCAAGTGAAGTTGAATTTGAATATGATAGCCAAGATGATGATGAAAAGGCTAAAGAACTTGAGCAAAAATATAGTCATGACATTGATACAAATCTTTCAAATAGCTACAAGCTTCCAACTAATACAGAGCTTGAAAGCTTGAGAGAGCGTTATGCACTTCCAGAAAAGTTTCGAAATGAAAAAGTTATTGAAGAGTTAGATGCATTAGAAACTGATGAGTATGATATCGAAGACGATGAAGATGAGAATCTTCCAAGCTTAGAAAATAATGAGCTTGCTTCTATCGACGATGATGACTACTTAACTTCTGATGAAGAAACTAAAGAAGATACATTTGTTGATGAGGCAGATTATGCTAGCTCTTTTCTTGACGATGATGAGTATGATGATCAACCATCATTATTTGATCCCCTTAATCCTACAGAGCCAAATTATGATGTTATGTATACTCCAACTCCTGAACATTCAGAAGAAGAGTCTTTACTAGAAGTTGAAGATGATACTGAGTTACTTCATAAAGAAGATGGTATAACAGAAGAGGAAACTCTTGATGAAGTAGAAGATGATGTTGAGGAGCCTTCAATTTATGAAGCATCTGAAAGTGAAGAAGACCCTATTTTTGATTTAGATAGCTCAGAGGAAGAATCTTTAGAAGAAATTGAAGATGATACGGAATTACTTCATAGGGAAGATGAAGCTTCAGAAGAAGAAACATTAGATGAAGTTGAAGAAGAACCAATTTCTTTAGATGGTATTGAGACACAACAAGATGCTCTAGGTGAAGAGAAAATTCCAGCTGAAGAAGAATCTCCAGCTGAGGAAGAAGCTCCAGTTGAGGAAGAAGCTCCAGCTGAGGAAGAAGCTCCAGCTGAGGAAGAAGCTCCGGTTGAGGAAGAAACTCCAGTTGAGGAAGAAACTCCAGTTGAAGAAGAAACTCCAGTTGAAGAAGAAACTCCAGTTGAAGAAGAAACTCCAGCTGAAGAAGAAACTCCAGCTGAAGAAGAAACTCCAGCTCAAGAAGAAACTCTAGCTCAAGAAGAAACTCCAGCTCAAGAAGAAACTCCAGCTCAAGAGACTTCTTCAGATGATAGCTTAATTAGAGAGAATGATGCTAATTATGAAGTAGAAGAAGCAAATAAGGATACTGAAGAAGCTTTCCCAATGCTAATTGAAGATATCATCCATTCTCTAGGAAGTAATAGATGTAGGGCATTCGAAGAGTTTATCAATGGTGTTGATGAAAGCGTACTAAGCTCATTTGTAGATGTAGTTAAAAAATGCTTTATAGCGCAACAAATTGATAAAAAAGATAAAATGTTCACAATCTTTGATTACTCTCTATCTGTTGTTGTTGCGATGGAAAAGCGTCTTGACCAACTTAGAAAGAATGAGCTTAGAAACAATGTTGGTGGAGTAATGGTATCTCAAGATGCAGATTCTTGGACAAGTTTAATCTTAACATTTGATGATGATATGAACTTAAAGAGTGCATCAGGTGAGGATATTACTCAAAAGAGCTTTGCCCAATATGATTGGAAAATAGTAAGAGTAATTGGAAATAAATTAAAAGATAAAGATGAAAAAAAGATTTGATTTTACTAAAACAATGATTAAAGAGGCAGGAGCTTTTCTCCTTTCTCATAAATCAGAAAGAGTCAATATTACTGCAAAAAGTGTTAATGACTATGTAACAGAAGCAGATAAAAAGTGTGAAAACTTAATTGTATCTGAAATTAAAAAAGCTTTTCCTCAAGATGGATTTTATTGTGAGGAAAGTGGAACTATTGATAGTTCATCAGGCTATACTTGGGTAATTGATCCAATTGATGGAACAGTAAATTACATGAATACATTCCCCCTTTATACTATTTCGATTGCACTTAAAAAAGATGATGAAATAGTAATGGGATGTGTTTATGTTCCTGAATATGATGAGCTTTTTTCTGCATTAAAAGGTAGTGGCGCATACTTAAATGATGAGAGGATTAGTCAAAGCTCTTTTACGGATATGAAAAAGAGTCTTGCTATCTTAGTTCCACCTCACAGAATGCATGATGAATTACCTTATTACATGACTCGCTATGAAAAGATTTTAAAGGCTGTATCAGATATTAGAGGACTAGGTTCAGCTGCAATATCTTTATGTTATGTTGCCTGTGGGCGCTGTAGTATTTATTATGAATTAGGTCTTCATCTTTATGATTTTGCAGCAGGAGCTATCATTCTTCAAGAAGCTGGTGGTAAAATTAAAATAAGTCCAAGAGAAGGTGAAATGTATGATATCACATCATCATGTTCACAATTTTTCGATAAACTATTGGAGTTAACTGAATGATTAAAACTGTCCTATTTGACTTAGATGGAACACTCTTTGACTCATCAAGTGGAATATTCCACACAGCTAACTACACTATGAAAGAGTTAGGGTTTGAAGAGTGTCACGATGTAAATCAATTAAGAAAGTTTGTTGGTCCTCCGCTAAGAGAGTGTTTTAGAATTACATTTGGAACTAAAGAAGAATACTTAGATGAATGTGTAGAGGTTTATCGAAAAGAATATCGTAAGACTGGTATGCACATGTGTTATCCTTATCCTGGTATCATTGATTTACTTAAAGAATTAAGAAAATATGGTATTAAAACAGGGGTATGTACTCTAAAGTATGAAACTTTAGCTGTAGATATTATTAAAGAAAAAGGCATGTTTGATCTCTTTGATGTAATTTTTGGAACAGATAGTAAAGGAAAAATTACCAAAGCAGATTCAATTAATAATGCAGTTAATCGTCTTGGTGTATCACCATGTGATGTTTTAATGGTTGGAGATACATTAAATGATTTAAATGGAGCAAAGGAAGCTGGTGTAAATTTTTGTGGTGTAACATGGGGCTTTGGGTTTGAAAAACCTAGTGATGTTAATTCAGGGTTTGTTGCAGCTAGTACAAATGATATAATAGAATATGTAATAAAGGAGAATCAGATAATGGATATTAAGAAAATTTCAACAACTAAAGCTCCTGCAGCTATCGGACCATACAGCCAGGCTGTAGCAGTAGGTGATTTCGTATTTTGTTCAGGACAAATTCCAATTAATCCTGCAACAGGTTTAATTGTTGAGGGTACAGCAGCTGAACAAGCTAAACAATGTTTTGAGAATATTAAGGCTGTTTTAGAAGAAGCTGGTACAGATATTACTAAAGTTATCAAAGCAACTGTATTTTTAAAGGATATGGCTGACTTTGTTCCTGTTAATGAAGTTTATGCTGAAGCATTTAAGGAAAGTGAGGTACTTCCTGCTAGATCAGCAGTACAGGTTGCAAAGCTTCCTAAAGATGTAAAAGTTGAAATTGAAGTTATTGCTGTTAAGTAAAATCAGCAAATTCAGCGCCTGTTGCTTTTTGTAAGTCAGCAGGCGTTAGTTTTAATTGTAGTCCTCTTTTACCTGCACTAACAAAAATATACTCTTCAAGTTCTGCTAAAGCTTCTATATATGTTGGATATTGCTTAATCATACCAATAGGGGAGCAACCTCCTCGAATATAGCCAGTGTATTTTAACAGTTGATCAAGCTTTAAAAGTTCAATTTCCTTTTCACCTGTTAAAGCTCGTGCTTTTTTTAATGATATTGTAAATTCAGCAGGTGTTACGAAAACATAAAGATTATTTGAAGACCCTTTCATAACAATAGTTTTATAAACCATTTCTGGATTCAATCCTGCTGATTTTGAAGCATGGATTGCATCAAGATGATCTTCATCAAATTCATATTCAATAACCTCGTAGCTAATCTTTTTTTGCTCGAGGAGTCTCATTGCGTTGGTTTTTACTTCTTTCATAATCAAAAAGGGTCAGAATTAATCTGACCCCTAAATAATAAAACTATCAAAAACTTACATCAACTGTCTAAACATTGCTTTGAAGTCATCGATTGAAGCTTCTTTTGGGTTTCCAGGAGCACAAGCATCTGCTGCTGCACTTTGAGAGAGGAATTCAAGATCATCTTCTTTAATTGCTGCAAGTTTAGCAGGGATACCTACATCTGCACTGAGTTGGCGAACAGCATTAATTGCAGCTGCTCTGTACTCATCTTGAGTCATATTATCAACACCCTTAACACCCATTGCTCTAGCAATTTCACGATACTTTTCACCTGTTGTTTCCTTGTTAAAGTCCATAACAATAGGAAGCATCATTGCACAAGCAACACCATGAGGAGTGTCATAAACAGCACCAAGAGTGTGAGCCATTGAGTGAGCAATACCTAGACCTACATTTGAAAATCCCATACCTGCAATATACTGTCCAAGAGCCATACCTTCACGGCCAGCTTTTTCATTATTAACAGCCCCTCTTAAAGACTTTGAAATAATTTCAATAGCTTTGAGATGGAACATATCTGACATTTCCCAAGCACCCTTAGTTGTATAACCTTCAATAGCATGAGTAAGTGCATCCATACCAGTAGAAGCTGTGAGACCTTTTGGCATTGAACTCATCATATCTGGATCAACAACTGCAACAATAGGCATATCATGTGGATCAACACAAACGAATTTTCTCTTTCTTTCGACATCAGTAATAACGTAGTTAATTGTTACTTCAGCTGCTGTACCAGCGGTTGTAGGAACTGCAATTATTGGTACACATGGCTTTTTAGTAGGAGCAACTCCCTCAAGAGATCTTACATCTTCAAACTCTGGGTTTGCAATGATAATACCAATAGCTTTAGCAGTATCCATTGAAGAACCACCACCAATAGCGATGATGTAATCTGCATTTGAAGCTTTAAATGCTGCAACACCATTTTGAACATTTTCAATTGTTGGGTTTGGTTTTATATCAGAATAAATTTCATAGCTAAGGCCTTCTTGGTCTAAAATGTCTGTAACTTTCTTAGTTACATTAAACTTAATAAGGTCTGGATCTGAACAAACAAAAGCCTTCTTAAAAGCTCTTGCCTTAGCTTCATTAGCAATTTCCTTGATAGCACCATAACCATGATAGCTAGTCTCATTTAACATAAATCTGTTAGCCATTTTATATTCTCCTTGTAAAACGCTATTATTAATAAGATAAACTAAATTTTTGAAAAATAAATATAAAAATGCTTTTCTGTGCATTTTTTGACATTTTTTCTTATCTTGTAACCATATCCATAAATAATGTATACTTATATCCTATAGGTGGATTTAATGAAAAAAACTCTCATCATATTACTTTTATTAACTTTACTGATAAATTCTGTTTTTGCAGCTAATCAAGTTTTTTCATCTAAAAGAGCTCAGCTATTAGATGGCGAAAATGCTGGTGCTATAACACTTGTAAAAGAACAGGATTATGCATCTCAATTAGGTGGCGTAAGAGCAATTGAAATCTTAGATAGACCATCTCTAGCAATTGGTGAAAAAGATTATCCTGTAACAGTTGGTGATGTGTATAGCCTTACTTATACACTTTCAGGAGTAAGTATAGTACTTCCATTACAAGTAACACACTCTGGTACTGTTAGAGTTCCAAATGTTGGAGATTTCTCAACATTAAATAAGAGCTTTATTGAATTGAAAAATGAAATAGAGCAGGGTGTAACTTCAAATTATCCATACAGTAACCCAACATTAACTCTTACAAAAACAGGTGTTTTTACAGTATTTGTAAGTGGTGAAGTTTACAGTTCAAGACGTGTTGAAGCATGGGGCTTAACTAGATTAAGTGATATGATTGGCTATGCAACCAACATGGCTAGCACTAGAAATGTGATAGTAAAAAATAGTGATGGTGAAACCTCTTATGACCTATATAAAGCTTTAAAAGAAGGGGATTCAAATTCAGATCCTATATTAAAGAGTGGTGATACAGTTATTTTTACTGAGCGTGAAAGATTAATCACAATTGGTGGATCTGTAA
>NZ_JAXEGN010000265.1:0-10389 GCF_034103065.1 Bullifex sp.
TTGTTTGTCTGTTGCAATTGAAAGTTTTGCAACTCACATTGCAGGTCTTCCTGTTGCAGTTACAGTAAATTGCCACGCAGAACGTAGAGCAACAGTTATTGTATTAGGAGGTTATGATGGTAACTCTTAATCTTCCATTTAACGAAGAAGAATTAGAAAAAGTAAATGCAGGGGACCAAGTAATGATAAGTGGTACCTTATATGTTGGAAGAGATCAGGTACATAAAAGACTTAAATCTGCAATAGATAATGGTGAAAGCCTTCCCTTTGAATTAAATGGTAACGGCATTTACTATATGGGGCCTTCTCCTAAGGTTGAAGGTTTTGCACTTGGCTCTGCTGGCCCTACAACAAGTGCAAGAATGGATCCGTTTTCTCCTCTTTTATTAAAGCATGGTTTAAGAGTAATGGTTGGTAAAGGCCCAAGAAGTGCTGAAGTATTAAGTGCAATAAAAGAATATAAGGGTTTATATCTACAAGCCTTTGGTGGATGTGGAGCACTATACTCTTCCTGCATTTTATCATCAGAGGTACTTTGTTACCCTGATCTTGGTCCAGAAGCTTTATTAAAATTAGAAGTTAAAAATATGCCTACTATCTGTATTGTTGATAGCAGAGGTAATAAAATCTAAGTAGAGAAGGTGTTATGAAAAATTATATTTTAGCTTTAATTTTAGTTGTACTAATTATTTCTTGTACTCAAAAGACTGAAGTTGTCGAGCAAAAAGCTACAATTACTCCACAAGAGGAAAAAACTAATTCAATTATTGAAGCTCCTAGTTCGCTTGATGAAAAGTTTGCATATGTATATGGCTATCAACTGTTAAATTCAATTATGCTCACAATGCCTGAATTAGAAAAAGATTACTTTTTAGAGGGTGTTAGAGCCTATGTTGATAACGACTTTACCTTTACTATGCAGGAAAGCCAAGCAATTATGAGTGAGTACCAAGAAAAGAAATATGAACTTTATGAAGCGGAGATGAAAGAAATTAGAGAGAGAAATCTTTCTGCTGCAGAAAGCTTTTTAGCAACCAATAAAAAGAGGTCTGGTGTAATTTCTGTTTCTGAAAAGCTTCAATATGAAATTCTTCGCTCCCCGAGTGAAAATGGTGCAAAGGCTACCAATAAATCAACGGTAACTGTCGATTATCGTTTAGTAACACTTGCAGGAGAAGTTAAAGATTCCTCTTATGAAAGAGGACAAGCCGCTGTTTTTGATCTTTCAACAAATATTATCGAGGGCTTTAGGAGTGCAGTAGCCCAAATGCATGAAGGTGAAAAGATTAGAGCTTGGGTACACCCTGATTTAGGTTATGGAATAAATGGAACAAGTAATATTGAGCCAAACCAGCTATTAATATTTGATATCGAGTTAATCAGTGTAGATAAATAAAAATGAGAGACATAGCATTTTGTGTTATGTCTCTTTTTGTGTTAATCATTCAATATTGCTAATAGCTCTTCGTAGCTACTTGCATCGTAGGTATATGAACCTGCTTTCTTTTCAGAGTTTAAGTGGAGATAGAGAGTATCAATACCACTATTGATTCCACCTTGAATATCACTTGTAAGGCTATCACCAATAATTAAACATTCTTCGGGAAGAGCATTTATTATATTTAGAGTATGAGTAAAAAACTCTCTTTTAGGCTTTTGAACTCCAATTTCTTCACTGATTACAATATGGTCAAAGTAGTGTGTTGTATTAGAGGTTTCAAACCTTCCATACTGTACTTCTTTAAGCCCATTGGTAATCATAATGAGAGAGTAATCTTTTTTTAGATTATCAAGGCACCAACGGGCTTTATCGAATAAAATTCCATTTTCACTTAAATACTGGCAATACAAAAGCCCAGCAGCTTTGGTTTGTCCTTCTAGATTATACTTTTGCATTAGTGGGCGAAAGCGTTCTACTCTAATTTCATCGGTAGAAACTTTACCCTCTTCAAAACTTTGCCATAAAGCCGAATTTGCACTATGATATATCCTTAAGTTATCATCAGTTAATGGAATATTATAGTTGCTAAATAGCCTTTTTATAGCTATATTTTCGCATGATGGAAAGTCATAAAATGTTCCATCTGCGTCTAGTAATAGATACTTATACTTCTTCATGTGCATAAGCTACATGAAAGAGAAGTTGTTTTCAAGGAGGAAATAAATGAAGAAATACATTTCTTACATAGGTAGTGGATTATTATTAATTGCTCTAGGAATCCTATTTATCTTAGCTCCAGCTGCAGTAGTAAAAATTGGTGTTATTGCATTTGGCATTTACAATATCATTGAAGCTTTAACCGCATTAGTTACATCTTATAAATTTAAAAATATTTCAGGTATTGTTAGATTTAACCTTGTTAAAACCTTAATAAATTTATTTATCAGTATTTTAGTAGTATACTTTGCTGCAATTTCTCCAGGAGCATCTGTTGCATCATGGGTAGTTTGGTTAATAGCTGCAAACCTACTTTTAACAGGAATATCTGAAGTTGCTGAAACCTATGTTATTAAAAAAAGTGGTTTTGACCAGATATTTTATTACGGTTCATCTGGCTGGTTATACATTGTTTTTGCAATTTTAATGTTCATTTTTCCAAACTTTATTAATTCAACTGTATTGCTAATATTGGGTGCTGTAATTATTACAAGTGGTATCTTTGTAATATTATGGTCAATTAAACTTTGGAGTGTTATGAGAAAGTTTTCTGAAAATGAAAAAATAGCAGAAGCAGAGTGGAGTGAAAAAGAGTAATAAAAATATTGACCAAAATAGAGAGAAAAACTATTCTAATTTCATGAAAGTAGTAAAAATTATCCATCACCATCATCGCTTTGTTAATCCATAGTTCGATATGGCTGGATGCTACATATATTTTGGGTCTCCGCACATGTCGGGGACTTTTTTTATACGTTTAGGAGAGGAGAAAAATGAAGAATTTAAGGATTGCAGTTCAGAAAAGTGGAAGACTATCAGAAAAGAGTCTTGAGATGATTAAGGCTTGTGGAATCGATTTTAGTGAGGATTCTCGAGTACTTAGAACCTTTAGTTCTAATTTCCCTCTAGAATTTTTATTTGTACGTGATGATGATATTCCTACATATGTAAACGATGGTGTTGCCGATATCGGTATTGTTGGTAAAAATGAGTATGATGAAAAGGGCTATGAATTAAAGATCGTTAGAGATCTTGGATTTGCTGCATGTCGCTTATCAATTGCAGTTCCAAATGACTTTGATTATAAAGATTTAAAGTCATTAGAAGGAAAGAGAATTGCTACTTCATATCCAAGAATAACTGAAAAGGTATTAAAGGAAGCAGGCGTTAATGCAACTTTTGTAAATGTATCTGGATCAGTAGAAATTACCCCTCAAATCGGAATTGCAGATTGTATTTCTGATTTAGTATCAACTGGTACAACTCTTAAGATGAATGGCCTTAAAGAAGTTGAACCAATTTACTACACTTCTGCAGTTATGATTAGCAGAAAGGAATTTGAAGAAGAGGAAAAGGAACGCTTTGATATTCTTAATCGTCTTCTAGTTAGAATGGATACTGTATCACTTGCAAAGCACAAGAAATATATTCTTTTTAACCTGCCTAAGAAAAATCTTACAGAGGCTGCAAAGATAATCGGTGGTATGAAGAGCCCAACTGTTACTCCTCTTCTCGATTCAGAGTGGGTATCGGTACAGTCTGTAGTTAGTGAGGATCGCTTCTGGGAAGTTTTTGAAAGTCTACGTGATCTTGGTGCTGAAGGTATCCTTGTAATGAATATTGAGAAGATGACGGAGTAAAACTATGGCCTTAATTAAGTATTTTAAAAATCCAAAGAAAATAGAGTACCTTCCATTACTTGAAAGAATTCAAAGTGATGATGAACAAGTAAAGTCTGCTGTAATGAACATTATGGAAGATGTAAAGAAAAATGGAGATAAAGCTCTATTTGAATATGAAAGACGCTTTGATGGTTCTGATTTAACATCTCTTTTCGTTAGTGAAGAGGAGTTTATCGAAGCTGAAAAAAGTGTTGATGATGAGTTAAAGGCTGCAATTGATAGAGCATACAAGAATATTTACACTTTCCATGAAAAACAAAAGACAAATGGGGAGGCTGTAGAGACTGAAAAGGGTGTAAGATGCTTTAGAAAGGTAGTTCCGATTTCTCGTGTAGGTCTTTATATCCCAGGAGGTACTGCACCTTTATTCTCAACTGTTTTAATGCTTTCTATCCCTGCTAAGGTTGCAGGATGTAAGAAAATTACCTTAGCAACACCAGCAAGAGGAGGAAAGGTAAATCCTGTTGTTCTCTATACTGCAAAAAGATGTGGAGTAGACCGAGTATTGAAATGTGGAGGTTCTCAAGCAATTGCAGCTTTATGCTATGGTACTGAGAGTGTAGAGAAGGTTGATAAAATCTTTGGGCCTGGAAATAGATATGTAGCATTTGCTAAAAACATTGCATCAAATGTATGTGCTATCGATATGGTTGCAGGTCCAAGTGAAGTAATGGTTGTTTGTGATGAATTTGCAGACCCACTTTTTGTAGCAACTGATCTATTAAGCCAAGCAGAGCATGGAAAGGATTCACAAGTAATGCTTGTTATTAAGGCTAAAGATAGCCAAATGGCAGATGAAATCTACAGTAATGTTGAAAAATGCTTAGATGAGGAGTTAAAGAAGTTAGGACGAAAAGAATTCATGCTTCCTTCTCTTTCCCACTCTGCAGCATTCAGCTTCTTTAATAATGAAGATGTAATTGAAATTATCAATAGCTATGCTCCTGAACACTTGATTATTAATACTCAAGATCCATATGAAATCTTAGAAGGTGTTGAGAGTGCGGGCTCTGTATTTATTGGACAATACTCCCCTGAATCAGCAGGAGACTATGCAAGTGGTACTAACCATACTTTACCAACCTCAGGACGTGCAACCTCTTCATCAGGGGTAAGTTTAGATAGTTTTATTAAGAAAATTACCGTTCAAGAACTTACAAAAGAAGGTATTAAAAGCTTAGCTCCTACAATTATTAAGATGGCTGAAGCAGAGGAATTAACAGCTCACGCTGAAGCAGCTAGAGTGAGGATGAAATGAGTATTGAAAATCTATTAAGAGAAAATATAAGAGCTTTAGAGCCATATTCATCTGCTAGAGATGATTTCTCTGGTAGTGCATCAGTATTTCTTGATGCAAATGAAAACTATCAGAATTTGATTTCTTTTGATAACATCAATCGTTATCCTGATCCACGTTCAATGGCAGTAAAGAAGGCTTTTTCAAAGGCCTTTGGAATTGATACAAAGAATATCACTATTGGTAATGGTTCTGATGAGTTAATTGACATCCTTTTTAGAATGTTTTGTGAGTGTAAAAAAGATAGTGTTTTATTAATGCCCCCAACTTATGGTGAGTATAAGGTACTTGCAGCAATAAATGATGTTAAAGTTTATAGCATTATTCAAAATTCTGACTTTACCTTAAATGTGGAAAAAATTAAAAACTATCTTGATAAATACAGCCCTAAGCTTATGTTTATTTGTTCTCCGAATAATCCAACTGGAAAGTCTGTTCCTCTTTTTGTGATTAACGAGCTTGCTAATTACAATAAAGGAATCACAGTAGTTGATGAAGCTTATTTAGACTTTTCAGAAAATCAAAGTGCTGTTTCACTAATAGAAAAGAATGAGAGAATAGTTGTACTAAGAACACTTAGCAAAGCTTGGGGTCTTGCTGGTGGAAGAATTGGAATTGCTATTACATCAGAGGAAATTAATAATGTGATGTACAAAGTAAAGTATCCATATAATATTCCACTACCGTCTCAGCTTTGTGCAGTTAAGGCGCTTGAGAATGCTGATAAAGTTCGCTCTGAAGCAAAGCAAATGGTTATTGAGCGCGAAAGAGTAAAGTGTGAGTTATCAAGTATTTCTGGGGTTGAAAAGGTTTTTGATAGTGATGCTAATTTCTTACTTGTTAGGGTGAAGGAAGCTGATTTAATTTATCAAAAGCTTTCAAATAAAGGTGTAATTGTTCGTAATCGCTCAAAGGAAATACTTTGTTCTTCATGTCTTAGGATTACTATTGGTTCAAAAGAAGAAAACCAATTGATGCTTGAATATCTAAAGGAGGCCTTAAGTGAACTTTGAAATGAAAAAAAGAGCACTCTTTTTAGATCGTGATGGAGTATTAGTAAATAAAGATAATAAAAATAGTTTTGAAAAACTCTACTTTATGAGTGGGGTTTTTAATGGTTTAAAAAGTATTTGTGACAACACAGATTACTCATTAGTCATGGTATCTAATCAAGATGGAGTAAATACTCCGGCTCTTCCACTGGATCGTTTTACAAGTGTTCAAAATAGGATTGTTGAAACCTTCCAAGGAGAAGGCGTCAGCTTTGATGATATCCTTGTTGATTACTCCTTAAAAGAAGATAACTGTCCTGGACGAAAACCTGGGATTGGTATGATGGGTGAATACCAAACATCAGAATGGGATTTATCAAAATCAGTAATGGTTGGTGATAGACTAACAGATATGGAGTTTGCTAAAAATTTAGGGTGTAAAGGAATTTGGTTTTCAAACGAAAAAAGTATCCCAGAAGGATATGAAGATACAATTATTCTAGCTAGTTCCTCATGGCAGGATATTTCTACCTTTTTAACAGATAATAAGGTTAAAGCTCATAGAAAAGCTTCTATCCAAAGAACAACTAAAGAAACATCATTTAATTTATCTATTGATTTAGATGGTAGTGGCAAAGGGGAATTAAAGACTAATATAGGTTTTTTTGACCATATGATTGAGCAAATCATTAAGCATTCGCACATCGATTTAAATGGAACCTTTTCAGGTGATTTGGAGGTCGATGAGCATCATAGTGTTGAAGATTTAGCTATTACTTTAGGCTCTCTTATTAAAAAGGCACTTGGAGATAAAAGAGGAATTAATCGCTATGGCTCTGATATGTTAATTATGGATGATGTGGTTGCACGTGTTGCAATAGATTTTTCAGCTAGAGCGGAATTCATCTATGATGTAGATTTTAAAAGAGAGTATATTGGTACATTCCCAACAGAGATGATTAAACACTTCTTTAAATCATTTTCAAATGCCGCGGAGTGTAATTTATACCTAAATGTAAGTGAAGGTAATTCACACCACATGGCAGAAGCTCTTTTTAAAGCATTTGCAAGGAGCATAAAGGTCGCTGTTAAGAGAGATCCTTCCTCAAATGCGCTTCCTTCCACAAAAGGAGTACTATAATGATTGCTGTTATTGATTACAACTCTGGTAATATTAAGTCTGTAATGAATGCTCTTAATCGTCTTGGTGCAAGTGCAACATTAACCAATGATGTTAAGGTAATTAAAAGTGCAGATAGAGTTATTTTTCCTGGAGTAGGAGCTGCTGCAGCTGCTATGGAGGAACTTAAGAAAAGAGATTTAGTTGATACACTAAAAGAGTATGAAAGACCTTTTTTAGGAATTTGTCTTGGTATGCAGCTTATGAACTCTTTTTCTGAAGAAGGTAATGTAGATTTACTTAAGATAACAGATAACAAAGTAAAGCTATTTGATAAATCGTATGGAGACAAAATACCACATGTAGGTTGGAATGAAGTATTATTAAATTCAGACCCAATTTTCAACGGTTTAAAGGAAAGAGAATACTTCTATTTTGTTCACTCTTATTATGTACAAGCTTCAAGTAATACTATAGCAAGATGTAATTATGCTGGTATTGAATTTTCTGCAGGTATAAAAAAGGATAATTTCTATGGTTTTCAATTTCATCCTGAAAAGAGCGGAGAAATCGGAGAAAAACTGTTAAAGAATTTTGTTGAGGTGAAATTGTGAGAATTATACCAGCTGTAGATATTATTAATGGTGAGTGTGTCCGACTGACTAAGGGGGATTACGAAGCTAAAAAAAGCTATTTTAAAGATCCTCTTGAGGTTGCAAAGCGTTTTGAAGCTGCAGGGTTATCACGATTACACCTAGTTGATTTAGATGGTGCTAAAAGTGGAGAAATAAAAAATTTAAAAACACTTGAAAGAATTTGTTCAAATACATCTTTAACCGTTGATTTTGGTGGTGGTGTAAAGAGTACTGATGCACTTGAAACTGCATTCAATGCAGGAGCATCCTTTGTAACTTGTGGTTCGATTGCAGTTAATAATCCGACTCTAGTACTTTCATGGCTTGATAAATATAGCACAAAGCTTATCTTAGGTGCCGATTGTAAGGATAGGTTGATAATGACCTTTGGCTGGCTTGAGAAAAGTGAATGTGATGTAATTGACTTTATTAGCTCATGGGTTGAAAAGGGCTTTAAAACTTGTATTAGCACAGATATTTCAAAAGATGGAATGCTCTCAGGCCCTGCTTTTGAGCTTTATGAGGATATTTCAAAAAAGATAAAAGGTATTGATGTTATTGCTTCAGGTGGAATATCTTCCTTTGAAGATTTATTACGTTTAAAAAAGCAGAATCTATATGGTGCAATTGTTGGAAAGGCATATTACGAAGGCAATTTAACATTAGAAGAGCTTAAGGAGGCAGAATGCTTGCAAAACGAATAATTCCTTGCCTTGATATAAAAAATGGTAGGACTGTTAAGGGGATAAACTTTTTGAGCCTTGCAGATGCAGGAGACCCAGTTGAGAATGCGGTTCGCTATAGCCAGTCAGGAGCTGACGAGCTAGTGTTTCTAGATATCACTGCTACAGTTGAAAATAGAGAAACTCTATCATCTCTTGTAGAAAAGATTGCTGAAAATATTAATATCCCATTTACTGTCGGCGGTGGAATAAAGAGTGCTGATGATGCATATAAGCTCCTTTCATCTGGAGCGGATAAAATTTCAATAAACTCTATGGCAGTAAGAAAGCCTGATGTAATTACCGAGTTTGCAAATCGATTTGGTTCTCAATGTGTTGTCACAGCAGTTGATGTAAGGAAAAATCCTAAATTTAGTTCTGGTTATGAGGTATACATCGATGGCGGAAGAACACCTACTAATATTGATGCCTTAGCTTGGTGTATTGAGTGTCAAAATAGGGGAGCCGGTGAAATACTATTAACAAGTATGAATGCAGATGGAACTAAAGCGGGCTTTTCCTGTGATATCACAAGAAGTGTTAGTACTTCATTAACTATTCCTGTCATTGCATCAGGAGGTGCTGGTACTATTGGACACTTCGAAGAGGTATTTTCTAAGGGCTCTGCAGATGCTGCATTAGCGGCTTCTGTATTTCACTACCATGAAATAGACATCTTTGAGTTAAAAAGGTCTTTACAAAAACAAGGAATTGCTGTTAGGTTATAGCATTAGCACATAGGTAGGCAAATATGGTTATTGATTTTGAAAAAGGCGATGGACTAGTTCCTGCTATTGTACAGGATGCTGTAACACACCGTGTATTAATGCTTGGATATATGAATGCTGAAGCTTATCAGCTTACTCTTGATAGGGGCCTTGTTACCTTCTGGTCAAGATCAAGAAAGAGGATTTGGACTAAAGGTGAAACCTCCGGAAACTTCCTTCAAGTTAGAGAGATTTTAGTCGATTGTGATGGTGATACATTACTCGTAAAGGCTATTCCTACTGGACCTGTTTGCCACACTGGGGCAGATACTTGTTTTAATGAAGAAAACGAACCTAGTGAAATGACATCAAGTGAATTTTTGTACTACCTTGAAGATGTTATCAATGATAGACGTAATAATCCTCAAGAGGGATCCTATACTAACCATTTATTCTCCCGTGGCTTAAATAAAATTGCTCAGAAAGTTGGAGAAGAAGCAGTAGAACTAATTATTGAAAGTAAAGATAACAATAAAGAGCTCTTCTTAGGTGAAGCAGCAGATTTAATGTATCACTTCTTAGTATTACTTGCACAAAAGGATACTTCACTTAGTGAGGTTGTTGAGGTATTAAAGGGCCGTCACTGCAGATGATTTCATCTGAAACCGATTATTTTAAAGAAAGCTTCTCTATAGGCAGGTATCAAGGAGAAGCTTTTTCATTTTATTCTTTTATTGAGTGTAGTTTTAAAGACTTAACCTTTTCTGATTGTGATTTTTCATCTTCATCATTTATCTCTTGTTACTTTGAAAGTTGTGCATTTTTAAATTGCAATTTTAGTTCAACGCTTTTAAATAAAACTAAGTTTACATAAAGTAGCAAGAAAGCTTCCGTCCCTTTAGGGCGGATGATGAATTGCAGTTTTATTTATAATGCAGATAGTTGCAGCATAGACAGTTAAGCTGAACAGTTGATATAATTCATTCATGACAGACGACGAACGTTCAGCAAAGAATAATACTATAAGGGAAACACTTAAGGAGACTAAGCTACGTCATGCATCCATGCGTCCGTTC
>NZ_JAXEGN010000266.1:0-11726 GCF_034103065.1 Bullifex sp.
TAACAGAATGCTATAGGTTGTAGTGGTGTTGATTTCAAACTCTATTTGGGACAAGCAAACTTTAAGAAGATCGAAGCTGATTTTATCCCTTTTTAAATCGTTAAAACGGTAACAGATAAATATATTCATTTCAAACTATAGTGGGTCAAGGGTATTATTTTAAACTCGTTTGGGTCAGAAACAACATTTACTTTTTCGCGAACATCAAGAATTATCTTATTTTGATATAAGTTAATTCAAACTCTTGTGGTGCAAGGACCCTAGGACTTGTACCAGTCTAAGCTATTAAGCATACGTACATCGTATTACTTGTTTTTCATCACCACTAGTTGATCATTAGTCTAGTCATTACTTTATATAATTGGGATGAAGACTTTGGTCTTCTCAAAAATGTAGTTGGTGACAAACGTTACAACTAATGTAAAAAGATTTTTCTTAACCTACTTAAGTTAGTAAATACTATAGTCTTATCATAGTTATAAATTGTTTGTTTCTAAAAATGGCATTTAACCCACAGAGAGTTTCTAAATTGAGTTACAGAATATGCTGAAAACTAGTACTAATAACTCATTGAGAAACTGCTACACTCCCCTTTTTAATAAAAAAATCGGTAAAAGAAAATATAGTTGTATTTAATTCTACCGATATAAAAATGTAATGAAACAAATATTAAGTAGTTTCAGCTTCTAATTCATCTGGAGTAATTTCCTTAGGAATTGGACACTGATAAGGTTGATTTCCAGTCTTTGCTCTTAGCTGCTTCCAAGCTTCTTCAATAATCTCAGGATTATTACAAAGGTCAACTGCTGTTGAAGCAATTATTTGACCTGCAAACAACATACCTCTATGAGCGAAATCACTCTTTCCGCAACTAACTGCTTGCCAGCTATGGGCAGCTGTACCAGCAGGCCAAGTACTAGTACCACATTGTGATACCGGACATACCCAGCTAACATCACCAACATCAGAGGAGCCTGGAAGAGGAATATTACCTGCTTTATTCCATGCTTTTGGTTTAATATTGAAGTCTTCTTTTATTTGGTCAGGAGCTTTTTGAGTTTTAACAATTTCATGAGCAAAATCAAGATCACAAGCACCTAATATTGGATTTTCAATTTCGCACATATTTTTATACATAACTTCATCCAAAGCAGGAATTAAGAGTGTATTACTAGTCCCCTTTAAGAACTTAATATCTACCTTAGTATCTGTCATTAAGGCAGCACCTCTAGCAATGTTATTTACTCTCTCATAAAGACTTATCAATTCAGGAGCAAAAGGAGCTCTAATTTGGTAAAGAGCTGAAGCATGTGCTTGAACGATATTTGGTGAAATACCACCTGTATCAGTAATTGCATAGTGTATTCTTGCAGTTGATGGCATATGCTCTCTTAAGAACTGAACACCAATATTCATTAACTCTAATGCATCTAGAGCACTTCTACCTGCTTCTGGAGCTGCAGCAGCGTGTGAAGCTTTACCAGTAAAGCTATAACGAATTGAGTAGTTTGCAAGCACTGGTCCTGGAGGCAACATATTAACATCACTTGGATGCCAGCATAATGCTACATCAAGATTATCAAAGATACCTTCCCTAGCCATGAATGTTTTACCACTACCACCCTCCTCTGCTGGGCAACCAAAGTAAATTACTGTTCCACTCTTATTTTCACTTTCAAGGTAGTGCTTATATCCAATTGCTCCCATAAGAGAACCAACACCTAAAAGGTTATGTCCACATCCATGTCCATTACCTTCACTTACTAATTGTTCTTTAACTGCAACTCCGGCTTTCTGGCTAAGACCAGGAAGAGCATCGTATTCACCTAAGAAACCAATAACAGGTTTACCGCTTCCCCAAGAAGCAGAGAAAGCTGTCTTTAGCCCTGCTAGACCCACTTTAACGCTAAAGCCCTCTTTTTCTAGAAATGTTTGATAATCATTTACGGACTGTTTTTCCTTAAAACGTATTTCAGCGTTTTCCCAAATCTTGTCACTTAAGAGGTAAAAGTCTTTTGAGCGCTCTTCTAGGTATTTATTTACTTCACTTTTGTTCATAATAGTGCTCCTTTCTTTTATTCATTTTATTAGAAATACAAACAATTACAACAGAGCCAAGAACTAATAAAGCTATACATATTAATCCTGCAAAAAGTAACAATGCACTAATTTCTGCATTTGGTGTTTTTGTAGCATAAGGCTCAAGAAGATTTTGATGTACCTTAATTTCTCCTAACATAAAGATGATGAAAAATAAAATTAATTGCTCTAAAATACTTCCTGTGGTTTGTATTCTAGTTCTAACTAATGATCTCTCCTCTTTTACATATCTATCATCACAAAGATATTTTCTATTAGCATCAGATGATACGATATTAGCAAAAGCTTCACTAAGTACAATACCAATTAAATTTAAATAACTATTAGGAATAATTAGAAGAATTAAACTAACAGCAGAAAGTATTAAACATGGGTTACTAAGCTTTTTAATACCTATTTTTAAAAGTATTTTTTTAATAATACTTGAAAAAACTCCACTAACAGCTATAGCAATATAAACAAGCATTGCCATTGAAGTGTTACCAACAGAAGTATGGTAAACCAAGCTAAAAAGCATTACAAAACTTTTTACTGCACCAACAAAGTATGTTTTAAAGGAATAATCTCTGTAATGTCGTCTTCTATACATTTCAACTAATATGAAAATCATGGCTGCAATTGGAGTAAGCCACATATAGACTGAAACACCAGAGAGCTGGTATTGTCTTAAAATAAGTAAACTCATTAGAGCTAAAATACCAAAGATAAAAAATACAGGACTTCGTTTACTACTGTCAAACGCGTTGTTATTATCAAAGAGATTATAAGACCTTAATTTAGTTGTTATTAATAAAATTAATAGAATATAAATAAAAAAGATAATTGGAATTAATGGAAGCTCATTTTTTCCAAAAACTAAAGTAAGAACCATTATACTTAGATAGAAAATAGTACCAAATGTCTTACTCTTTTTTAATTTTGGCTCTTCTTCAGTAATAATTATATATATAGGTGTAAACATTGCTCTATATGGAGCAAGTCCAATACCAATTAAAAGTGCACTTATCATTAATAATGGTCTATAAAGAGGTGAAAGTAACATCATTATTGCACCTACTAATGTAATTAATAGACCACATTTTATTATTTTATATGGATTTGATATTTCTCCAAAACCTCTAAGTCCAATAATACAAGCTCTTTCGATTGAATATAAAATCAAAACAGGAACAAAGAAATTTACTGTTGAAATATCTTTACTTAATAGAGATGAGAAAATCATAAAAGGAAGTAATGTATAACTTTCAGATAAACTTGATAATAAGCCAAGTTCTAGCTTACTAATTTGATGCTTTGAAGCATTCACGTTATTACCTCCGAAAAGTAAATGATTAAATGTTACATAACAATTACTAGAAAAATTTTATATTATCACCTTTGCAACGTCAATTTTTTGGTCAAGCGAAAAATAAAAAATATGAGCTTCAGCAATAAATACCAAAGCCCAAAAGAACATGCCCCTCAGCAATTTATGTTCTTGAAATGAATTATAAAGCTAATTTTTTTATTTGACTATTTTTAATTAGTAGCTTTAGCTAATTGAATACGATTTATTAAAAAACTATTATAGATTCATGGTTAACTATACTTTTATTAAAGCAACAAATTCAAAAGATGCATTTCAAAATCTATATGATATCGTAACAATATTAAGAAGTGAAAATGGCTGCCCATACGACAAGGCTCTTAGCAATAAGGATTCCCTTCAAAATCTAATTGATGAAGCGTATGAGTATTTAGAAGGTGCAAATAATAAAGATACATCTTCAACAAGAGAGGAAGTTGGGGATATTTTACTAAATGCTTTGATGCTTTTAAAAATTCATGAACAAGCAAACGATTTTACTCCTCAAGATGCTATAAATGAAGTTTGTGAAAAAATAATAAGAAGGCACCCTCATGTATTTGGAGACGTTGTTGTACATAATAAAGAAGAAGGATTAAAAGCCTATTATAGTGTAAAAGAAGGTGTTGAGAAAAAGGCAAAAGATCCAATTGAGAAGATTAATCATATTCCAGCTTCCCTACCTCCACTTGAAAGATCATTTGAATTACAAAAAAAACTTGCTAAAACAGGTTTTGACTGGCCTAATGTTGAAGGTGTAATTGATAAAGTAAATGAAGAGCTAGATGAAGTTAAAATGGCTCTTAAAAATAATGATAGAGATAATTTAGAGGAAGAAATTGGGGACTTACTTACTAGTGTAATTAATCTTGCAAGGTTTGTAAAAGTTAATCCTGCATTTGCACTTGAAAGAGCTAATAATAAGATAAAAAATCGTTTTACAGCCCTATTTGAACTTGCTAAAGAAAGGAATATTCCTCTTGATATTGAACATGTAGAGCAAATGAATGAGCTCTGGGACGAAGTAAAGCTTAGAGGTATTTAAGGCGTTGTTTTACATCATCAGGGTAAGTTTTATAAGCCATTGACCAATAGCTTCTTGCCTTGATGATATCCCCTGAAAGTCTGTAAATATCACCAATAACAAGAGCAAGGTTATCCTTAGATGAGTCATAGTGCTTTAAAGCTAAATCTAAAAGCTTTGAGCCTTCTGCTCTTTCATTTAAAACATTAATTGCCTGTATTAAAATAGAATCGATATCAGGATCGTTAATAGCTTCTAATTCATTTAATGATGAAACAATCAAATCTGTAGAAGCTTTTCCACCAATAAGCATTAAGCATCTACTCTTAAGTGAAAGCTTACTTAAATTTTGATTATATAAAGCATCTGCTTGAGAATATTTTTCTGTTTTCATTAATGAAGAAAAATATACTATCAATTCTGTTTCAGACATTGAAAATAAACTATTTAGTTTTTCACCTGCATAACACTTTTCAAAATCATTTGAATAGAAAAGTAAAATTCTTAATGAATCCCTAAGTCTCTGATCTATATTTGAGCTATAACAAGCTGAATATAAACGTGCAGCAGAGAGAGAATCATCAATGTAACCAAGCTTAAATTGGCTCATAAAAAGATAGTATAATGCATCTTGATTTAGCTTTATAGAAAGCTCTTCATTTGCATTTTCTATTATATCTTCATATTTACCAGCTTCATATCTAGCTTTGTAATCAAAAGAATTAGAACAAGAAAATAAAAGAAAAGAGATAAGAATGAGTATAGAAATAAATCTATGTTTCACACCTTACCTCCATAAAAAAATAATAATCGGTTAGCAATAAGCCGGGTTCTGTATAACGGCAGTCATCTATCCAGGCCTACAGTTACCTGTAGGCTCAAGCAACCTACCCGAAAAGTATTGTCAAGGACGGGACACTTTCCTTCTTGGTCTTGCTCCAGACGAGGTTTACACTGCCACTTACATCACTGCAAGTGCGGTAGGCTCTTACCCTACCATTTCACCCTTACCCTTAGGCGGTATATTTTCTGTTGCACTTTCTATTGCATTACTGCATCTGGGTGTTACCCAGCATCTTGTCCTTAGGAGCCCGGACTTTCCTCTCCAACTTAATGAAGCGACTGCCTAGCTAACCGATTGGATTAACAATTAAAGAAGATCGTCGAAGTCTCCTGTATCAACAACATCTGCAAATGATTCATCATCACTATCTTCACCAAATGAATCAACAGAATAGTCGATATTGCTATCTTCGCTTTCTTCGTAATATAGGATTCTTGAGCAGTATGGACAATACTCAGTAGTATTTCCCATTCTTACATCGTTAACAAACTGAACAGGAAGAACCATATGACAACCCTGACAAACTTGTCCATGAATTGCAACTATACCTACACCCTTCTTATTCTTAACAATATTACAGAATTTAGCATAAATTTCATCACTAATACCCTGCTCTTTAACCTGTAAACATCTTCTATCGAGCTCTGCAATCTGCTCCTTCTTTTCAAGGATGATAGAATCGATTTCAGCACTCTTAGCATCTACATCAGCTTTAATTTCATCGCAAACTTTTGATTGAGCATCAAGCTGTGCCTTAAGCTCTTCAACAAGAGCTGTTGCAGCATTTCTAGCCTTTAATAAGCCAGTTTCTTTAATTTTAGCTTCATCAATCTGCTTTGAAAGTGCTTCATACTCTCTCTGTGTAGAGATAGTATCCATCATCTTTTCAGCGTTAGTTCTTGTCTGGAATGCTTCATCATAACGGATAGAATTAGAAGCAGCATCTTCCTTTGCCTTTGTATATTTTTCATTGAGCTCTAAGAACTTCTTATTAGCTTCTGCAAGCTCTTCCTTCTGAGTTTTAAGATTTTCAGGAAGAGATTCAATTTCACTTTCTAATTCAAATTTTAACCTTAACACATCTTGTAATGTGAGAAGGAGACTGTCAATTTGCTGTATGTTATTATCAGCCATTATATTCACTCCTTAAAGATCAAACGTAATCTTTTAATTTTCTACTTCGTTTAGGGTGGCGTAGTCTTCTTAAAGCCTTAGCTTCAATCTGACGAATACGTTCACGTGTAACATCAAAATACAACCCAACTTCTTCCAGTGTCAATGGATATCCATCATCAAGACCAAATCTCATGCGTAAAACTTCTTGTTCACGAGCTGGTAGAGTTGTAAGTACCTCTTTAATCTGCTCTTGTAAAAGAACATATGCAGTCTGGTTGGCTGGATTTTCAACATCCTTATCTTCAATAAAGTCTGAAAGTAAGCTATCTTCCTCTTCACCAACTGGTGTTTCAAGTGAAATAGGTTCACGAGAAACATTCTTAACTGCTTTAACCTTTTTCTCATCCCATCCAAGGCGTTCAGCAATTTCAGCATCGGTCGGTTCTCTTCCAAGAGATTGTAAGAGAGATCTAGATTCTCTAACAACCTTATTGATTTGTTCAATCATGTGAACAGGAACACGAATAGTTCTTGCCTGGTCAGAAATTGATCTAGTAATTGCTTGTCTAATCCACCAAGTTGCATAGGTAGAGAACTTAAATCCCTTTCTGTACTCAAACTTCTCAACGGCCTTAATTAGACCAATATTACCTTCCTGGACTAAATCGAAAAAATGAAGACCTCTGTTTGTATATTTTTTAGCAATAGAAACAACAAGTCTGAGGTTAGCTTTGATCAAGCGATCTTTAGCATCCTTCATCATCTTTTGACCACTCTTGATTGTTTTTACACTATCAAGAATTTTCTGAGTACCTGTTTTAAGTTCTTTATCAGGATTATTTGGATCATAGCGATCATCGAAAGATTCAAACTCATAACAAATCTGCTTGAGCTTTTTCTCTGTAATCTGTAAATCCTTAATATCCTGCTTAATTTCATCAGCAGTTAATCCAAGACGCTCTTCTATACCTTGAACTTTACTTCTTGTTGCAAGATCACGACCAAGCTGTCTTAACTCTTTTGAAATATCTCCATCTGGAGCAATGTGAAGCTTTTTAGTAAGGATACGATTTTTATCAGTACATTCTTTGATGAAATCAGCAGCTTGGATGAACTTTTCAGTAAGTTCATCAATCTCTTCCTGCTGAATAATCATAGGATAATACCAAATAGGAACATATGAACTGTTTTCTTTTGCCATTTGAACAGCCTTTTCATATGCTTCATCGATTTCAAGAGCACTCTCTAAATCATCCTCTTGAAGTTCAACGTATTCTTCACCTTCCTGTGGTTCTTCAGGTTCATTTGATCTAAAAATTGAAGACTCATTGTTGTCAACAATATTAGACTTTTTAACTATCATCTTATTACCAAAAGGGTTGGTAATTCTTACATATTCATTTAACTCAGCTTCTTTAAGCTCCTTAACATCAACACCAAGGAATTTTGCTAAGTCCTTAGCATTATCTTGGTTGAAGAATTCAACATCCTCAAGCTTAATTTCAAAGCCACCAAGATATAGCTTCATAAGCTCATCTCTCTTTTTGTTAAAACGCTCATCATTGATGAGTTCTTCACCTGTTAAGATAGCCTTCTGAATTTGCTCATTATATTCCTTAAGATGCTTACCAGCGACCTTTAAGCCTTCTCTATAGTTTGATGTATAGTGCTTTTGCTTACTAATGAGGTTCTTTAATTCTTCAGGAGAGATAGAATCATCATCCTCATCAACTTTTGTTGCAATCTGCTGAGCAATTTTTGTGTACATTGAAATAAGTACACCACTTTCTCTAATAACAGATCTAATAACTTCATCTCCAGCTTCCATCTGCTTAGAAAGAGTTACTTCCTGTGCTGCATCAAGGAGGTTTTCTTTACCAATTTCACGAAGATAAAGTCTAATTGGGTCATCACCACTATTATCACTCTTATCAGAACCAAGAATAGTATGACTTCTCTCATGATCATGAGAATCACTGATTTGGGAAATATCTACATATTGTTCAGAAGAACCAACGTGTTCATCTTCTGCAGTCCATGAAGAAATTGTTGGAGCATCGTTATCAACTTCCTCTTCATCTTCCTCATAATCATCATCGTCGTCATCATCATTATGAGTTTCTTCAGGAGCATCACTTGGTTCAGGAATAACATATTCATCATGCGCATCATCTGAAAGTTCATCTTCTTCGAGGAATGAATCATCTTCTAAATCAGCACCTTCCTCAAGGACATCAGGTGTAGGCTCATCACCATCATATTCACCTTCATCCTCATGATATTCAATACCGTTATCACTAAGCTCTGCAATAATATCATCGATTTCATTGGATATTTTGTTTATTTCACTCTCACTCATCTTTAGCTGAGCAAATAAATCATTTTTGAGGATATATCCACCTCGTTCGATGCTCTTTTTTGTGAGTTCCTTGATTAACAGATTCCTAGTTTCTTCATTCATTCTCTACTACCCTTCTGTCATTGAAAAGACGATTCTTAAGCTCAAGTATCTCCTTCTCGATGGAGTACTTCTCATTTAGCAAGGTCTTAAGATCATCACTTCCTATGCCATCCTGCTCTCCCTGTTTTAGCTGCAAAGATATCAGTGCGCGTTCTTCCTCTTTTTTTCTTAAGCTAAGGCGATCAAGAATTTCGTCTATTACGACCTGCGGTCTTTCACGTTTGAACTCCTCTAGTTCAAAAGACGTGTTAACATCATTACGAACCTTCTCGTCAGCAAAGAGTGAGAGGAAAATCTCATCACTACTACCCATGTTACTTCTTCGCATGTTTTCAAGCGCTACGAAGATCATTTGTGCTTCTTTATCTTTTAAGTCACCAAAGTTTAATACCTTTGTATACTCAGCAAATAAATCTCTATGATTTGCAAAGATAAGCATCAAGTACAAATCAATAGAAATAGCACTTGTATTTAGTGGTTCAAAGTGTACTTGGTTGACCAATTTTGGTTCTTCATATACCCTCTTAACCACACTGCCATGACTCAAATCAGAATAGATTTGTTCTTGGCCAACACCTAAAAGCTCACTAATTCGTTGAACATAACTTTCCTTTTCAACTTGACTAAAAGTTACATTCACAAAGTCACGAAGATACGCGACAAATTCAGATTTGCCTTTTGGCGTCCGTATATTATACATTTTCATGCCATTATTGACAAGATAGCTAAATCCTGTCTGTTTATTAAGTAAGATGTTTTTTACACTCTGGCTACCGTAATTTTCAAGTAGTTCAGAAGCATCCTTTGCATCTTCTATTTTTAATACTCCAGTCTCTAAATTCTTTTCTTGAAGCATAACAATGGCTTTTTCTGTAGCCTTCTGACCTGCGCCATCGGAATCAAAGAGTAAATCTACCCTCTCAGCATAACGACTTATTAAATCAGCCTGCTCACTAGTAAATGCCGTGCCAAAAGGAGCAACAGCATTGTAAATTCCTGATTGCTGAAGAGAAATAGCATCAAAATTACCCTCACATACAATTACACTTTTTTCCTTCTTAATTGAATCTAATCCTTCATAAAAAGCATATAGATTGTGTTTTTTCGAGTATATTAAGGTCTCTGGTGTATTTATGTATTTAGGTGCATTCTCTCTAAAAGAAAGATCTCTAGCGCCGAATGCAACAACCTTACCTTGCCAGTTTTTTACAGGGAACATTAAACGATTTACAAAAAGTGGGTATGGATAGTGATTTTGACTAAATAATCCACTTTTCTTTAAAAAATCATCACTATATGATTTGCTCTTTAAAAAATCATATAGCCATTTTGGGTCTTGAGGTGCATAGCCAAGATTAAATTTTAGAATTGTATCTGTAGTTATTTTTCTTTTTTCTAAATAATCTAATGCACGTTTTCCACTTTCTGTTTTAAGCAGCATATGGGAGAAAGTCTTAGTAAGACGATCATAGAGATCAAATAAAGCATCTCTTTCCTCTCTATCTTTATTAACTACGCTACTCTTTTTATCTGAGGTTTCTAATTCTACACCAGCTTTTTGTGCTAAAAATTCAACACTCTCAGGAAATGTTAGATGCTCCATTTCCATAACAAAATTAAACATTGTTCCAGTTGCATGACAACCAAAGCAATAATATCTAGACTGTTCTACATCAAGCTTACAAGAAGGTGTTCTTTCTTGACCATTACCATGAAAAGGACATTTAATCCAAGGTCTACCACTTTTTTGATAAATTTGGGTATATGAGCTAGCAACATCAACAATTGATAGCTTTCGTTTTATCTCTTCTATGGTTTTATCAGAATATAATGGCAACTCAGAAACCTCACTATATAAAAATATCAGCTTGTACTAATAATACAAGTTTATTTTTTAATTTTTCTATAATTGTCTCTTTTCTTAGCAAGATTTAATAATTCTTTAATCTCTTTTTCGCTATGAAGCTCTCCCTCTCCAACCCCTGGGCAAACTTCCTTTTCTGCATAAAAAAGAGCTTTATCACTAAGAAGATAATCCCAAAATGGATAAGTTGAGCACTGTAATGGCTTAACAGGATAAATACTACAACCATTGTCTCCTAAAAAAATACACGAATAGTCATCCATTTCCTTTAAGGAGTAATCATAGTATGTTCCACGATCAATTAATCTTGTGTATTTATCTAAAAACTCAGCTTCGCTTATAGCTAAATAAGAACTAATATTTTCAATCTCTTCTTTTGAAAGAAATACATATCCTGGTTCACCTGAACAACAGTGACCACAACGTTTACATGTAAATCTCAAACCACAAGAGTACCAGGCCATCACATCTCCTGAAATAAAAAAACCTTCCATTTACTGGAAGGTGTACTGGAGAGAGAAGGATTCGGACCTTCGAAGGCTTAGCCAACAGATTTACAGTCTGCCCCCTTTGACCGCTCGGGAACCTCTCCATGCTGTCAAAACAACGATTAGTATTTAACCTAAAAATGGGATTAATGTCAACATAGTTTTATAAAAAATTTTCAAAAATTCATACTAAAATTTATTATTTTTTACATTATAAATAATTATTTAATCAAATTTTTTAAAATAGTTTTTTTTAGCATTTTACTTCTATTATTCATAGGAGGTAATAAAAAGTTAATAGATAGTAAGTTTTAGTAATACTATCTCGCCTATGAATAAGTAAAGAGGTAAATAAAGATGAAAAAAAAATACACTAAAGAGGAAATAGAGATTGCTAAATCTCTACGCCCTATTAATGATGCTTTATTTCGTACCATGGCAAAAGATAATATTCCTCTTGTAGAGCATATTATCAGGGTAACTC
>NZ_JAXEGN010000267.1:0-5306 GCF_034103065.1 Bullifex sp.
TAAGCATAAGTTCTTAGAAGAGAACGAAAGAACTATTAAGGAAGGTGGTCAGCCAGCTGTTGCAAGACCAATTCTCCTTGGTATTACTAGAGCTTCTCTCTCTATTGACTCATTTATTTCAGCTGCTTCATTCCAGGAGACCACAAAGGTATTGACAAATGCGGCAATTGCTGGTAGTAAAGATGAACTTAGAGGACTCAAGGAGAATGTTGTCATCGGTCACTTAATTCCTGCAGGTACAGGTATGAAGAAGTATCGCCAGATTCACCTTGATGACGAAAAGTTACTCGAGCTTCAGAAGTCAGTCGATAAGGCTAAGAAAGAAATCAAAGTTGAAGAGATTGACGATGATGATGTCGATATTGAAAACATTGCAAATATGAAAGTTGTAGGAGACGCAGCAGACATCGACGGTGTTGACGTTGGTGAGGATTACGATGATTGATTAGCCTGTTGGCGTATTAATCAAGTAGTTTCAGCTGAAGTCTCATGCTGACTGCAATTTTTATGAAATATGCCGCTTGTGCGGCATATTCTAGGTCTTTGTGAGGAAGGATCTAGAGATATAAATTAAGGAGCGTATCGTAAGATGCCTACTATTAATCAGCTTGTAAGAAAGGGTAGAACAAGTCTTAAGAACAAGACTAAGTCCCCAGCTCTTGAAGGATGCCCTCAGAAGAGAGGCACATGTACTAGAGTAATGACTGTAACACCTAAGAAGCCTAACTCAGCTTTGAGAAAGGTTGCTCGTGTTCGTCTCTCTAATGGAATCGAAGTAACTGCATATATCCCTGGTATTGGCCACAACCTCCAGGAGCACTCTGTTGTTCTCATCAGAGGTGGAAGAGTTAAGGACCTTCCTGGTGTACGTTACCACATCATCCGTGGTTCCAAGGATACACTTGGTGTCGCAGATAGAAAGAGAAGCCGCTCTAAGTACGGTGCAAAGAAGCCAAAGGCTTGATAGGAGGGTAGTAGAATGTCAAGAGGTTCAAAAACTCCTGTTAGAGTTGTTACTCCAGATGCTGTTTATAACAGCACAGTTGTCGAGAAGTTCATCTGCCGCATGATGGTTGATGGAAAGAAGGGTGTTGCTACAAAGATTATCTATTCAGCACTTGACACAGTTGCTGCTAAGAGTGGTGAGAATGCTATCGATGTCTTTAACAAGGCACTTGATAACGTTAAGCCTATGGTAGAGGTAAAGAGTCGCCGTGTTGGTGGTTCAACATACCAAGTCCCTACTGAAATCAGAGAGCCAAGAAGAGAAGCACTTGCAATGAGATGGATTATCGCAGCTGCAAGAGCACGTTCTGGTAAGAGCATGTCTGAAAAGCTTGCTAACGAACTCTTAGATGCATTTAACTCAACAGGTGCTGCATTCAAGAAGAAGGAAGATACACACAGAATGGCAGATGCAAACAAAGCATTTACCCACTTCAGATGGTAGTTCTACTTCAACTAGAAGAAAAGAGACAGTCAATTGTACTGTCTCTTTTTTCATCTTTGATGATATAAAAAAAGAGTCCTAACAAAAATGTTAAAGACTCTGCATAATAATTAGTTTTCTAATACACTTAGGATTGCTTTTGCAAGCTGATCTGGACAGCTAGTTTGCTTAAAGCCACATGTTGTACCTAAAATTTTATTAGCAACAGTTTTTGCATCTTCACCTTCAACGAGCTTTCCAATACCCTTTAAATTTCCATTACAGCCGCCTGTAAACTTAACATCATGAAGTTTTCCTTCTTCATCGATAGAAAAATCAATGAGCTGAGAACAAGTACCTTTAGTTCTATATTGATAATCCACTTTATTATTCTCCTATTAAAAATAAACTTTATTCTAGAAACCTCTCAAAATCAAGAAGAACATGGTAAAAATGGCATTTTATTAGAATTTTTAAGATTAACTGTTTAAAATATAAGAAATAATAAGAATCATATGAATAAAATTTTTGTTATAAGTAGTTGTATACAAACGCATAACTCATTATTATATGTGGCTGAATTTATTTAATATTTATATAGAGGTCATTGTGGATACAATTTTAGTTAGTTTAGCATTTGCATTAATTGCAGGTCTAATGATGTCCAGATTAGCAAAGTTAGTTAACCTCCCAGCAGTAACTGCATATTTAATTGCAGGACTTTTAATCGGACCTTTCTGTTTAGGAAGACTTGGTGTTAGTGGACTTGGCTTTAATAGCCTTGCTCAAGTAGGAACACTTGAAATTGTTAGCCAAACAGCTTTAGGTTTTATTGCTTTTGCAATAGGTAATGAGTTCCGTCTTAAGGATCTTAAAGTGATGGGTAGAGCTGCTATCACAGTTGGTATCCTCCAAGCAGTAATTACAACAGTTATTGTAGATATTGCTCTTGTAGTGCTCCATTTTATTTTCCCATCAATTATTTCAATATCATCAGCATTAACTCTTGGTGCAATTGCTGCTGCAACAGCTCCTGCTGCAACTTTAATGGTTGTACGTCAGTATAAAGCTGAAGGCCCATTAACAAAGCTTTTGTTGATGGTTGTAGCAATTGATGATGCAGTAGGTCTAGTACTTTTCTCTGTATCATTTGGTATTGCTAATGCATTAGAAACAGGTGCAATTAGCATTGTAACTGTACTTGTTGAGCCACTTGCTGAAATTGGTGCATCAGTAATATTAGGCGTAATTGCAGGTCTTTTACTTAACTGGCTTGAAGTATACTTCCATTCAAGAAGTAAGCGTCTTGCACTTGCTGTTGCTTTTGTTCTTCTTACAGTAGGTTTCTCTCAAAAAACATTTAATATCGGTGGAATTCACGTAGGATTCTCACTCTTACTTGTTTGTATGATTACAGGTACAATCTTCTGTAATATTTGTGAAACAAGTGAAGAATTAATGGCAAGAGTAGAAAGATGGACTGCTCCATTAAACATGTTATTCTTCATTTTAAGTGGTGCAGAACTTAATTTAACAGTTCTTTCAAACCCTCTTGTAATTATGATTGGTGTAATTTATATGATTTTCCGTTCTGCAGGTAAGATTGGTGGTGCATATATTTCATGTAAAATGGAGCATACAACTCCAATTATTCAACAGCACCTCGGTATTACATTACTCCCACAAGCAGGTGTTGCACTTGGAATGGCATTAACAGCTAGTAACCTTGCTGATGGTGCAATGGTTAGAAGTGTAGTACTCTTTGGTGTACTTATCTATGAACTTGTAGGCCCAACACTTACCAAGTGGTCTCTTACACAGGCAGGAGAAATCAAGCCAGAAGGAAGAGTCAGCAGCAGAGAGGTCAACCAACCAGACAACAAGCCTGCTGTTACTATTAAATAGTAGATTTACTTTACTACTTAAAGCCCATGATTCTGTAATAGAGAATTGTGGGCTATTTTTTTTATATTTTGACTGAATAATCCTACTTTTTTTCGTAATTTAAATTACCCTAACAAAAGGAAATAAAAGATAAAAAGTGTGTTGACAAAAGTTTTTGTTTGAAATATATTACTTAAAGTGTCCGCACTACGGTTATGTCCTAGTGCGTTTTTGAGAGCCAAACCGACTGCAACCATAATGGTGAAAGTAGGGTGCTCCAGATGATAAGTTTTTTGATAGCTTAAACGTATGTCGGCTTTGACAAGTACATTGTCGACCTCTGGATCCCCTTTTTAGTTCACTAGATTAACGCAATCAGTTTGTACCTCGGAAATTAGTAAAGGCTTGGGCCTTTATGACAATAATATTGAATTTGTGACATATGAGTCACAAGGAGGAACTGATGGCAAAGGAAAAATTCGAGAGAACCAAGCCACACGTAAACGTAGGTACTATTGGTCACGTAGACCATGGTAAGACCACTCTCACAGCTGCTATCACAGCACACTGTGCTAGAATGTTCGGTGATAAGGCTCTTGCTTACGATGCAATTGATAACGCACCAGAAGAAAAAGCTCGTGGTATCACCATCAACACAAGACACGTTGAGTATCAGTCAAAGAACCGCCACTATGCACACGTTGACTGCCCGGGTCACGCAGACTACATCAAGAACATGATTACTGGTGCTGCTCAGATGGATGGTGCAATCATCGTAGTAGCTGCTACAGATGGTGCTATGGCTCAGACAAAGGAGCACATCCTTCTCGCTAGACAGGTAGGTGTACCATGTATCATCGTATTCATCAACAAGTGTGACCAGGTTGACGATCCTGAACTTATTGATCTCGTTGAAGAAGAAATGAGAGACCTCCTCACAGAGTATGGTTTCGACGGTGCTAACTGCCCAGTTATTAGAGGTTCTGCTTACCAGGCAATGACAAACCCAGATGATCCAGCTGCTACAAAGTGCATCGACGATCTTCTTGACGCAATGGATGCTTATATCCCACTCCCAGAAAGAGCAGTTGATAAGCCATTCCTCATGCCTATTGAAGATATCTTCTCAATCTCAGGTCGTGGTACAGTAGTAACAGGTAGAGTTGAATCAGGTGTTATCCATGTTAACGATCCAGTTTCTATCGTAGGTATCAAGGATACTAAGGATTCTGTTGTAACTGGTGTTGAAATGTTCAACAAGCTCCTCGATGAAGGACAGGCTGGTGATAACATTGGTGCTCTCCTCAGAGGTGTTGATAAGAAGGAAGTTGTTCGTGGTCAGGTTCTTGCTAAGCCAAAATCAATCACACCACACTCAAAGTTCACAGGTACTGTATACGTACTCAGCAAGGATGAAGGTGGTAGACACTCCCCATTCTTCTCAGGTTACAGACCACAGTTCTACTTCAGAACAACTGATATTACAGGTACAGTAACACTTCCTGCAGGTAAGGAAATGGTAATGCCAGGCGACCACACAGAGATCAACGTTGAACTCATCCACAAAGTCGCTATGGATAAGGGTCTTCGCTTCGCTATCCGTGAGGGTGGTAGAACAGTTGCTTCTGGTCAGGTAACTGAGATCAAGGACTGATCAAATTAATATAGCTTGTCGGGGTCAAGAGACCCCAGACAAGATTAGATTTTTGGAGATTTTTTAAAAATGGCTAATGAAAGAATTCGTGTAAAACTCAGAGGCTTTGATGTTGAACTCGTTGAGCAGAGCTCAAAAAGCATCGTTTCAACAGTAGTAAAAGCCGGTGCAAAGGTTTCCGGTCCAGTGCCTCTTCCAACACGTATCAATAAGTATACTGTCTTGAGATCACCTCATGTAAATAAGAAGGCTCGCGAACAGTTCGAGATGAGAACACACAAGAGATTGATTGACATTTTGGAGCCTACACCAAAGGTTGTGGAAGCCCTTATGAAACTC
>NZ_JAXEGN010000268.1:0-4404 GCF_034103065.1 Bullifex sp.
AAGTTATTTTACAAATCTTTGCTGACCGTGCCCAAACTAAGGAAGCTAAACTACAAGTTGCACTTGCAAGAGCAGAATACTCTCTTCCACGTCTTAGAAGACGCTGGGAGGAGTTATCACAACAGAGAGGTGGTGTTAAAGGTAGTAGAGGTTCTGGCGAAAGACAACTTGAGCTTGATAAAAGAAAGTTAAGCGAAAGAATTATCACTCTTAAAAGAGAGCTTGAGGAAGTTAAGAAAATAAGAAATGTTCAAAGGAAAAGTAGGGATAAAAATAAAGCTTATTCCTTTAGCTTAGTTGGATACACAAATGCAGGTAAAAGCTCACTATTAAACTTATTAACTAATGCTAATACCTTTGTTGAGGATAAACTCTTTGCTACCCTTGATCCAACTACAAGAGCTATGAAACTTAAAGGTAGAGTTGATATCACAGTAACAGACACTGTAGGATTTGTTTCAAACCTTCCTCACCACTTAATTAGTGCGTTTTCATCCACATTGGAGGAAGCTAAGTATGCCGATACCCTAATCATTGTTGTCGATCTTGCTAATCCCGATTGCGAAAAGTGTCACCAAACTACATTAGAGGTATTATCATCATTAGGGGCTGGAGAGAACGATAAAATTATTGTTTTTAATAAAATAGACTCAATTGCAAATGAAATTGCCTATGAAAGACTAAAGGTAGCAATTCCAAACCACATTGAAATAAGTGTTAAAAACAAGGTAAATATCGATACCCTTATCGATGAAATGTATGAAAGAGTAATTAATAGTAAAAAACGCTTTACCGTCTATCTTGAACCAGAAGATGGTAAAGCGCTAAGTGAAATTTACTCAAAATACACAGTGTTATCGAATAAATATGAAGATGGGAAGATGGTAGTTGAATACCTATCCTAAGTTAACAAAGTCTCTAACTGGGATAGAAAACATTATTCCCATACCCTTTTTATTTAATATTTCCATCTGAGAAATAGCTTTCTTTACTTTCTCAGATTTTTCTTTTTCAATTACTATCATTAGTATTTCTTTTTCTGGGACAAGAGGAGTTCCAAAGAATTTTACATCTTCATCTGTAGATGTACCTCTACCTGAGATAACAGTACCACCTTTTGCACCAGCCTTTCTGGCTACAGCCATAATATCTTCACTATATCCAGCTTGGCAGATTACTTCTATCATCTCATATTTTACATCAAACATCTCATCCTCCTCATCAAAAGCTCTAAAGCAATCTAAAAGTAACGCAACTCCACTAACCTTCACACCCTTTACAGCACTTAAAATACTATCCTTTATTTCTTTTCCAATAACAGATATTAAAACTTCCTTTCGGCTATCTCCTATACCAAGGGCTGCTAATATTGAATTTGAAGCAGTACCTTTTGCTTGAACAATAGATCCTCCAGGAGCACCAGCTGCTCTTGCTGCCTTCATCAAAAGGGAAGCCTCACCCTTTCTAACAATTGAAATAAGTGTATAACTATTCATTTTTTAGCCCCCTTTTTTACTGTTAACCTATATATGATACCAAGTATCTCAATAGATAGAATTGGCATCATAGCAATAAATGATATAAGGCCAAAAGATGCATCTAAACTACCATTAGCAGCTCCAATTGCATATGGAAGCAAGAAGGCTGAACTCATTGGACCTGTTGCAACTCCCCCGGAGTCAAATGCAATAGCTGAAAAGAGTTTAGGAGTAAAAAACATCAATAATATTATAATCGCATAACAAGGTATGATGAAATACAATATTGGAATTTGTAATGCAGAACGAATAAGGCCCATCATTACTGCAATTGATACAGCTAAGCAGAGGGTAATCATCATTAAGCGTTTTTTTATCATTCCTTGGCTTACGTCTTCAACCTGCTCTGTTAATACCCATATTGCGGGCTCTGCAAGTACAACACAAGCTCCTAAGACTCCTCCAATTGCAACTAGTAAAGGTAGTGAAAAAGAAGAAAGTGCTAAACCAAGAGTTTTTGCTATCATTGAAAAAGAAAACTCAACGCCAACAGAGAATAATACAAGGCCAAGATAGGCAAATATCATACCGTTAAAAAGCTTTAAAGCACTAAATAGCGGAAGGCGCATAAAAAATATTTGCATTATGATGCAAACTATCATAATAGGTAAAAATGCTAGTCCCGTATCCTTAAAACAAGTTAAAAGGATTTGAAAAAAACTATGTGTAGAACTATTTCCTCCTACACTACTTGCGGTATCAATATTGAAGAAAACTCCAAGCAACATTACAGCAAGAATTGGTCCTATTGATGATAGTGCTACATAACCAAATTCACTTTCCTCATCCTTCCCCCTAACCTTAGCAATACCCATACCAAGTGCCATGATAAAAGGTACAGACATAGGCCCTGTAGTTGCTCCACCTGAATCAAAACCAATTGAAACAAAAAATGGTGGAACTAAGAATGCAATTAATAGCAAAGCTAAATAACTAATTGCTAATAGCAGTTTTAATGGAATGTGCAAAATAGTTCTTACAAGTGATAATGCTAAAAATATAGCAACACCACTTGCAATCGCACCAAGAAGTAACGGTACACTTAATGAACTTGAAATATTAGCAATCTGTGTTGCTAATACTTTTACATCAGGTTCTGCAACTGTGATAATAAAGCCAAGTCCTAAGGCTACCAAAATAATAAGGAAAAGACTTCTAGACTTAGTAATTGTAGAACCGATTTTATTACCAACAGGTATTAAACCATTGTTTACACCAGTTAAAAATAGTGTTAATCCCACTATTACTAAAAGACAGGATACCCCAAAGTTCGCAAGCTCACCATAGGTAGCTGCTTTTAACAAAAGAGATAGTAATCCTGCAATTAACGCAATTGGAAGCACAGATATCGTTACTTCCTTAAACTGTTTAACTATGTCCAACTATTTACCTTCTATTTTAAATATTTTATTAATCAAACAAATAATAACAAAAATAACACCAATAGATAATAGTAGTAACAAATATGATAATAATCCAAGCTTTAAGGTGTATAAAAAATTTTCTAGCATAACTATTTACTCCTTTAAGAAAAGACTCGAAGAATAAGTCCACCAGCTATTACACTTGCAATTTGTCCTGAAACATTAGCTCCCAGTGCAAATGGCAGAAGATGATTTTGTTTATTCGCTTTTAAACCTTCACTTTGCACTACTCTTGATGACATTGGAAAACTCGATATTCCTGCACCTCCAATTAATGGATTTACCTTTTGCTTTAAAAAGAGGTTTGCACCCTTAATAAATAAGACTCCACAAATAGTATCAAAGGTAAAAGCTAGAAGTCCAAAAGAAATTATCATTAAAGACTCCCACCTTAGTAGCTCTGCACCTGACATTTTAGGAGCTATGGCTAACCCTAACAGTAGGGTAATTAAAGGTGAAAGAATATTTTCAGCAGCTCTTTGAAGAGAGCCTAAAACCTTACACTCTCTAATAAGATTTCCAAACATTAACATGCCAACAAGACTAATTGAGTCTGGAGCAATTAATCCAGAAACTACTGTTACAACAATTGGAAATAAGATACGTGTTGTTTGTGATACCCCATTCGGCTTGTAATGCATCTCAATTTCACGTTCCTTTTGAGTTGTTACTAGCCTTAGGACAATTGGTTGTATTATTGGAACTAGAGCCATATAGCAATATGCAACGATTAGGATTGGAGCGATAAAAGAAGAGTGTAATCTCATACTAACTAAAATAGCAGTAGGACCATCAGCAGCACCAATAATTCCAATGCTTGCAGCATCATTAACAGGGAAAAATAGAGAGGCAATTATCATGGTTATGAAAATACCACCCTGTCCAGCTGCTCCAATGAATATTAACCAAGGTTTAGATAGTAATGGACCAAAGTCAATCATGGAACCTATTCCTATGAAAAGTAAAAGAGGAAATACCTCTGCATTATTAATCCCTATTTCATATAGCCATGCTAGTATTCCATGAGCTTCACTTGATGCGATCATACTTCCTGGAATGTTAACCAAAATTGCCCCAAACCCCATAGGAAGTAATAGAGTTGGTTCCATTTTCTTCTTGATGGCAAGGTAAATTAGTATTCCTCCAACTGCCATCATTAAAGCAGAGTAAAAGAGTTCTAACTTCATGTTTTAAATATATAAACAGAAATTATTAAAGCAACAGGTAATCAATAATCTTGTTTTCGTGAGAATTAAGCTATTTAATAATCTTGTTTTCGTGTTTATAAAAAACAAATTTAAATACAATAATTATTAGCGTTATGCATTAATTACTTTTATTATTAAAATTAACTACATATTTACATCACTTTATGCTAACATATAATTAATCTTGTTTTCGTGATAATTGAGCTATTTAATAATCTTGTTTTCGTGAGGATA
>NZ_JAXEGN010000269.1:0-2905 GCF_034103065.1 Bullifex sp.
AAGAGAGTAATGTATGGCATATCCAAAACCTTTATCTAAAAAAACAATTGATAAAATGTATCTTGATTCAGGACTGACAGAAGAAAAAATAACTTTCTTAAGAAGGCTATTTGATGGGGCTGCTGCATTATATGGTGTTATCACTTTAGATGATTTATGGAATGTATATAGAGAATATGCATCTAAAATACCTGCAGTAAGGATACACAGAAAGGATATTTATAACTTTTCTTCCATTGCACGTCGTGAAGTACATGATTATTACGTCTATGAAGTTGATGAGCTATATAGAGAAGAGATAAGGGAAAATAAGTATAGATATATTGTATTTCATGAAATAATGGATTTCATTCCCAATGATGCATTTTATAAGATAGAGGAGCTTGCTAATGGACATTCTTTTTATGTTCCAGATAACTTACTATCCTTAAAAGGACTTGTAAAATCAGAAGCTGAAGATAAATTATATAATTATATAGAAAATATCAAAGCTAATTCACCTGTTTTAAGAAATAGGTTTTTAAAAGAAAAAACTAAGCCATCACCTCATCAAGGTAAAAAGCTTAAAGATTTTACATTCCTTAGTGATAATGAACAATTTCAACTTGATTGGGAAAGTGGTAAGATTGAAGGTGGCCCTAAAAAACCTCAGGAACATAAACTTAAAAAGTTCTGGAACTTTCTTGGTGGTTCCATGGCAGAGAAGCTATTTAGAATAATTCGATTTAATCTTTTTTCAGGCCGATTATCTCTAACTTATATAATCAATATTGTTATGGGGTCTTTAGAAGAAGCAGGAGTTGAAATGAGTGAAAAAGAATTTAAAAAACTCATTTCATTACTTCAAGAGTTTAATAATAATTCCCATCTATACATTAATCGTGGATGGACTCCAAAGGAGCTTTCCCAGGATATGTATAGAGATTATAAAGGACCTACAACTCTCTCTTTGGGTCCTGGAATAATGAAATCAATTAATGAAGGAAAAATTGATTTTGATGAGTTAAAGGCTAAAGCAAGAGAAATGGGAATTAATATAGAAATAAATTAATAGGTGTATGGATTATGGCATTTAAAGTTTTATATGGAAATGAGTTTAATGAGGATTTAAAAGCAGATTATAAATCTACAATAAAAATAGGTAGCTACAGGTTTAGTAAGAAGGCACTTTATTTCCCTTCTTTTCCAACCGGTGCTAAGTATATTCCTATTTCAGCAATTGATGGAGCTTGGGTTAGAAAAAGTAGACTCTCTATTAAAGGATGTTGTGCAGGTCAAATTCCAGTTTTCATTTTGCATGTGCGCTGTGGATCTGATTATTCTAATAATTTAACATTTGATAACAAAGCAGCTGCAAATAAAGCGTTAGAACTTTTAAAAGAATATATTCCAAATCTTATAGAAGAACCATCGGAAAATAATCAATAAGCTTTTTTAATAATCCCTAGTACAACAGTTTTGCAACATATTATTAGGTATATTAAAAAAAATTGGAGGAGTAGGGATGAAAGCTTTAAAAAAACTACTTTTAATCTTTATTATATTTGCACTATTAATTTCATGTGCAACTAATAAAAGCGTTGATAGTTCTAGTGTAATTGGTATTGCATGGAGAAGTGATACTGATTCTGAGTTTTATACAAATATTACAAAAACCTTAGATGATTTAAATATTCCATATGTAATGGTTGATCAGGTGGTTGACTATAGTCTTTCATATGATGATGGTAATGTTAGTGAATCTTGTATAGACGAAAATGGTATATTACTTAATAAGTATGCAGAACTAATAAAAAGTGAAGTATGCAGTAATTCTAATATTGAAGAAGTAATTAGCAAAAATAACTTTAAAGCAATAATATTTACAGGAGGAGAAGATATTGCTCCTACGCTGTTAAAATCTCCAGAGCCTTGGCATGGAATTGAAGCAGAAAAGGATTACAACGCAACACGTGATGTTTCTGACTACCTATTAATGTCTTATTGCCTTGATAATAATATTCCTGTAATAGGTTTTTGTCGTGGTTCTCAAATGTTAGGAGTAGTATCGGGTGCTGATATTATTCAAGACTTACCTGTGTATTTTAATGAACAAAATGTAGATTATAATGCAGAACATAGAAATGAGAAAGCTTACCCAGATTCTTATCGTGATTATGCTCCTCATGATGTTGTGCTATGTGATAATACTAAAGTTAAGGAAATCTTTGATAGAGATAATTTAAATAATGTTCCATCATGGCACCATCAAGTATTAACATCTTTAGATGGCACTAATTTGCTTCTTGCTGGATACACCGATGTTAATGGAATTTCTACTATTGAGATAATTGAAAGAAGTGATAAGGATTTTGCATTTGGTTTTCAATTTCATCCAGAAGCATCATATGTTAAACACTTAGAAAACTATCCAAATAAAGATGATTTCTTAAGCCAAGATGATGCAGCAATTATCTTTAAAGAAATAGGAAAATTGCTTTAGCTAATTATTAACCCAGCTACAATAAAACTTAAACTTCCCAGTATTCCCCAAAATACTGGGAGAATATCGATTTGAGGAAGTAATAGTTTACCAAGTAGTGTGCATATTGGTGCTGCAAGCATAGAAGCAAATACAAATTCTTTTTTAATCGTTCGCTTTTTATAAATAAAGCAAGCATTAAAGGGAATAAACTTACAGCACCTCTTAAGAAAGTCCAGTTTAGAATTAAATCGCCTTGATTAGATAGCACAATTATTGAAACGATAAAAGTGAACTACCGCAACCCTAAAGGATTGCAGCTTCCGGTTTAACCCTGGTTTGCTTCCAGTTCTCATATGAAACTTCAAAGCCTGATCCAGGTTCCGCCAGAGTACCCATGTGTTCCGAATGGGTGCTGACTCTCATCTCATACTGGCCAGCAAG
>NZ_JAXEGN010000270.1:0-2422 GCF_034103065.1 Bullifex sp.
CACAACAACTCCTGTTATCGACGGCGTTCTCCATTCTGATGTATACAATGAAATCAACGTAGTACTTCAGGAAATTGGTCTTGGCGGATGCACACCTAGCCAGGGCGCAGCTAGAGTACAGAAAGCTTGGGAAACATGGAAAGCTAATAACTAATATTACTAAAATGTTTACTATAGGGTCCCTTGGAAACAAGGGATCTTTTTTAACTTTTCTATTTTGACCAAAAATTGTTTTTGATGTAAAAACTATATTACAACGTGCCTCATCAGAGTAAGTCCAGTTGCTCTGATGGGCATTTTTTTTTAGAGGTTTTAATGAATAATTCAATTCAGGATTTGGGAAAAGAGAAAGTAGGAAAGTTAATATTTAGATATGGTCTTCCATGTGTGATATCTCTTTTAGTTGGTGCACTTTATAATATTGTAGATCAAATGTTTATTGCAAATGCATCATATTTAGGTTCATTTGGTAATGCTGCAAATACAGCAGTTTTCCCTCTAACTATCGTAGCTTTAGCAATAGCTGTAATGTGTGGTGATGGTGCATGTGCATATGCTAGTAGGTTACTTGGATTAAAGGAAAAAGATAAAGCTTTAAAGAGTGTAGGAAGTGCTGTATCAATTACGATAATTAGTTCGATTGTGCTAATGGCTATATATATTTTATTTTATGATAGGCTAGTAATCATGTTTGGAGGAAATGTTAATGAAAAAACATTTATTTATGCAAAGGAATATTTATTTTATATAGCTTTGGGAATCCCATTTTACATGTTCGGCCAAGCTATGAACCCAATTATTAGAGCAGATGGAAATCCTAAATTTGCAATGATATCTATTTTAATGGGAGCAATAACTAATATTATTTTAGATCCTATCTTTATCTTCATCTTTAAATGGGGAATGATGGATGCAGCCCTTGCAACGATAATTGGACAATGTGTTACTGCATTATTATCTCTTTGGTATTTATGCAACATGAAAAACTTAACTGTAAGGTTAAAAGATTTTATTATAGATATTAGCCAAGCTAATAAAACTTTAAGTTCTGGATTAACTAGTTTTTTATCTCAAATATCTTTAGTTTTTGCAATGATGGCAATTAACAACATGATTATGAAATATAGTATTCTAGATCCTATTTTTTTCTAATCAAGAATTAACACAGATACCTATGGCTGTTGTAGGTATAGTAATGAAATTCTTTCAAATTGTAATTTCTGTTGTTGTAGGGTTAATTGCTGGTTGTATTCCAATAATTGGTTTTAATATGGGAGCTAAATTGAAAGATAGGGTAGTAAAAGCGTTACAGCTTCTTTTGATTTGTGAAACAATAGTAGGGATAATTGCTTTTATTTTGGTCGAGTTCTTTCCGTCATCGATTATCAATCTATTTGGTGCTTCAACAGAAAGTATTTATTACAAAGAATATGCTGTAAAAGCATTTAGAATATATTTAGCATTAATCATATTTGCATGTATTAATAAGGCAGCATTTATCTGCTTGCAGGGTATGGGAAAGGTTTTGGAGTCTACAATTCTTTCAGTGATTAGAGAAGTAGTATTTGGTGTAGGATTTGCTTTATTACTTCCTTATTGGTTTATGCTTGATGGTGTTTTATATTCAATGCCAATATCTGATTTAATTACTTTTATTGTAACTTGTTATGTATTATTTAAAATAAATATAGAGTTACAAAGTATATAAATTTCTTTAGCAGAGAGAATGTAATCTTTCTCTCTGCATTAATAGCTTTTAGTTTTTTTTCTACATTTTACTTCTGTTATAAGTAGAAATAAAAAAGGAGAAAAAGATAGAAAATGAAAAGAACTTAAAGGAAAGAAATCCTGTGAAGACTAAAGTATTTTCAAAAACAAAAACATTAGAGATTTTAGTTGATATTTTTTTAATGTGGAAATTAAAGAAGATAATATGTGTAATAATTGTTCTTGAAAGCCAAGCTTAGAGTGATAAGCATATGGATATTTTGCACTGTTAATTTATGATTGGCAATTTTCTTTAAATATAATTTCATACAAATAAGTCTATATATTATATGTAAGGCATTTGAAGAAATTAAAATTAATGCAAGGAATAAATGAAAACACAATCTTTTTTGAATTAACTCATGAAGACTTGCTTACAAGAGAAATAGCTGCATAATATTACTGTCTCTGATATTTTAAATTGAAAAGAGAATTCGTTGAAAAATAAAAAAACTGCTACATGTTTATTTTCCCATGTAGCAGTATCTTTTATGCTAGTGCTGCTTCAAGTTGAGCTTTTGCTTCTGCTAAGGTTTCATCATATTGCTTTTGTAGTCTTTCAAGCTGTTGGTTTGCAATCTTTAAAAACTCAGGATCATTTTCAAGTGATACTGGGACGTCTTGTCCATATTGAGCTTTAAGTTGAGCTGCTTTT
>NZ_JAXEGN010000271.1:0-13085 GCF_034103065.1 Bullifex sp.
AGCACAAAAAAAGCCCATTTAAGGGCTGAATCGATGATTTTATTGATTTTTAGCTAGATTGAAAGTCTAAACTCCGGAGCGAGAAGCATTACTAAAAGAGCAACAGAAATCTTTTTCATTGTCTCTCTCCTTTGTTATTAAATATGCTAACCATATTACGTATAAAAATGCATTTCATCAATATTTTTTCAATAATATTTTTATATAAGATATATAATTCTTAAACCTATATTAAATTATTTATAGTGTTTATATCATTACATAATAAAAACAATAATGTAATATTATTAACAATATTTTTAAATAATAACATAATTTAAAATAAACACTTTAATTCTAAAAACTGATTTAAAGTAAATGGTTGATTTTTTGTTAAAAATAAATATTTACTATTTATTGTATTTTATTTTAACAAATTATTGTAATAAAAAAGAGAATAAAATCGATTTGCTTTTTTCTTTTGTTGGTGATATATTTTAATTAGTCAAAGACAAATGCCGAGCAAGGTTTGCCCTTGCCCGGTTTGTTTTATGGCAAATATCATAGGAAAAATTAAGGATGATTTTTTTATGAAAATTGAAACAATGCTTAAAAGCGATAGAAAGTTCACAAAGGCTGAACTTCAAGCATTAACTCCAGATGCTTTTATTGAATATGATAAGGCAATTAAAAAAATCGATAGTGAAGATATGCTTAATGTAAAAGAAATATCTGATCAATTGATTCAAGAAAGAGAAGATAGTGTTTGGGGTAGATATGTTTCTGGCTCGATTTCTATGATTCGTCGTCCACATGAAGATAATATCAACATGCAAAACCTTCTTGTCTCATTCTATGAGATTCATAACTGGGCAGTTGTTAAGTTCCTCTGTGATAAGATTCTTGCTTTAAACGAAAATAAATTTGCACTACGTGCTCTTGCTGACTGCTACGAAGAGACAGGTCATGACAATGATAAGTGGCCTATTTATGTTCGTTTAGTAAAAATTGATTTTGAGGAGAGAAAACTTACAAAAAAGCTTGCTGATCACTACATGGAAATTGGTGATCAGGAGAATGCTATTCTCTATTATCGCCGCTCATTAATGAGATTTATCAGTGCAAAAGAGCTTGATAACATCAGAACAATTTGGTCAATTTTATTAAATAATAGCTGTGAGGATTTTGGCTACTATTTAGGTGTAGCTGAAAAAGCTTCCCTTCAGATTTCTCATAGCTTTGCAACAGAGCTTCTCAATGACCTTTTAAAGATGGTATCAAATGATATTAATAGAAGTATTGCTGTATTAAAGAAGGAAATTGAGCTTGATAAGGATAATATTGATGCACAGAGTGCATTAATACTTGCATTCCAGAAGAAGTATTCAACTTCAACTAGATTAAAGCAGTGCATTAAGAGATCTGGATTAAAGAGTGGTAGTCCTGATTTTAGTAAAGCTATTGATGCTTTTGAAACAGATATTGCATTTGATAACGGTTCATTTGTTTATCAACAATCACTTGATAGACTTGGTGTAATTAAGGCTATTAGTGAAAAAGAAGTTGTTATCAACTTTGGTAAGAGCGAAGTAAAGATGAGTGCTGATATGGCATTTAGAGCTCTTACTCCACTTGCTAAATCAAATATTAGAGTTTTAAGAGCTGTTGTACCTCAGAAGCTTGCTGCTAAAGTTAAGGCTGACACAAGATGGGCATTAATGACTATTATGGAAAGCCATAATAGTAAGTGTTCTTTAAAAGAGATGAAGAGTGATCTTTGTCCTAAGGTATTAACTGAAAAAGAATGGAACGAATTTAAGAAGGATGCTAAGAAGGTATTAATGGAGGATCCATATTTCTCTGTTGTTATTGGAGAAAACGAAACCTATACTCTTCGCTCTACTCCAATTACTCCTGAAGAGAAAAAGCTCATGCTCTTTAAAGGTGAAAATGATTTCTATGGTAAAGTTAAGCACCTCAGAGACTTTGTTAATGAAAACTATGATACAGAGTCAGACAGCTTTGCTGAGATGATAAGATTTTTCAACTTTACCTTAAAGAGTAGAAAGAATGGTGTTAATGATGAAGTTGTATCATCATACCTTCTTTTATCAATTCTTCGTTCTCACGATCATATTTCAACTGCTACAGTTGATGATCCTGTTGAATTTGCAACACTCTATAAGTCTATTACAGATAAGGTTGCTTTATTTAATAAGATTAATAATGCTGAGTTAAAGAAAGCTTTCCTTGATAATGTAATTGATACAGATAAGTCTTGGGCTGATATCCTCAAAAAATGCTTCCCATATTATACTTATTCATATATCCCAGAAAGACTTAGATCATTAGGTCAAACTAAAGTTTATATTGAAATCCTGCGTGAGAGTATTGAAAACTATAAGGATATGGCTGACGTACTGCTTTGGAACTTAAAGAATGCCTCAGAAAAAGAATGGGAAAAAGCAGGTGTTAGTGAGGAAACAAGAATCATTACCCTACTCTTACTCTTAGATTACACAGCTAGCTGCGTAGAGCTTAAGAAAGATGTTACTGAAAATAAGAAGCGTAATGCTCTTATTGAGCAAGTACTTTTCACAGAAAAGAAAATTTATGATGCAATCGAGATGGGTACTCAAGAACTTGCAACTAAGATTTATTCTATTATTGCAAATGATAAGAATATCGATCCAGGTAAAAAAGTTAGCATCAAGTATATTATCAGTGAAAAGTATCCAGATTTCAGATTCTTCGATGATGAAGCTCCAGTTCAGAGCAATAATTTAATTCCTACAGGATTCTTATGTACTAAGAAGTGCTTAGATGAAAAGCTTAAGGAAAAAGATCATATTGAACACGTTGAGCTTCTTGAGGTTGCAGATGAAATTGCTGATGCAAGAGCACTAGGAGACTTAAGAGAGAATGCTGAGTATCAATATGGAAAAGATAAGCAGAAGAACTTAAATGCTAGGCTAAGAACTCTATCTGAAGAAATTGAGAAAGCTCAAGTTATCACACCTGATAAAGTTGATCCTTCAAAGATTTCTTTTGGAACTAAGGTAAAGATGATGGATAATCTTCAAAATAAAGAAATTACCTACACTATCTTAGGTCAGTGGGAAAGTGATCCAGATAGATATATTCTTAACTTCAAGACTCCACTTGGAATGAGTCTGCTTAATAAGGTTGTTGGTGATGAACTTAAATTTGAAATCAACGGCACTAAGTATGACTACACAATTTTATCAATCGAAGTTGCAGACTTCTAATTAATAATTGGGACCAGATTTAATTATTTGGTCCCTTCCTTTTTAATAGGGTTAGAAATGGAACTTTAAATAAAATATAAGAGCAGAGAGTAATTATTAATAACCCAACACCAATTAAGGCTGTTATTAAAAATGTTTTCACATTCGATCCCATTTGATAATAGTTTAAATTTAACAATTTGAGACTTAAACAAGAAATAATTAATGGAATATTTGCAATAAAAGACCTTAGTAATTCTTTAGAAAATTTTAATATTTTTAATCCCTTTAACTTGATAATATACAAAGTTAATGAAATTATTACAGAAGAAAGAAGAGCAAGTGAAATACTCTCAGCTCCAAAATCTAGCTTTATAAAAAGAATCATAAAAAACACATCTAATATAGCTTGTGTTAACGATACTATAACAGGATAGCGATAGTCTCCTTTACTATAACAATATCTACTAAGCATTGAGGAAAATGCTAATGGTATCATAGAAAATAAATACCACTTTAAAACTTTTGATGTATTTATTGTATCTATATATGTAAACTCACCTTTTTGTAGTACTGCTGAAATACACTCTTTTGATAGCGTTAATAATATTATTGCACTTGGTAAAAGTAATAAAAATAGATAAGAAAGTGCAGTTGATAAATAATTTAATTTCTTTTCATTATCTTTTTCAGAAGAAAGTAGAGGAAAGAAAACACTACTAATTGAGCTAAAGAATATTCCATATGGAGTTTGATAAAAAATAATAGAATTTGTGATAGCACTTACTGCACCTCTTTCAAGGGTAGATGCAAGATAAAATGATATATATTGGTCTACTACCATGATCAGTGAATATAAAGTTGCAGGTAAAAAAGCCTTAATCATTAGCTTAGTGTATTCACCTTTTATTGGATTTTTTATTGTTACCTTTACATTGTTTTTTCTCACTACTATGTATTGGCTTAACATTTGAAGTAATGCTCCTGCTACACTTCCTATTGCCATTGAAAAATAGAATAATTTACCTGTGAAAAACTTAATTGAAACAATAACACTAAGTGTAAATATTATTGGACCAAGTCCAATAACAAAGAAGCTTTGCTTTATTTGTAATACAGTTGAAAATAGTGTTGAAATTGAAATTAAAAATAAAAAAATAAGAAAAAATGGTAGTAAATTAGATGCAATTGTTATTTGATAGCTATCTGTAAAACCACTAGTTAATGATATAAAGTTTTGATTAAAAACAAAGCAAAGTATGATGAGCGGTATAAATATTATTATTTGTAATGTAAAAACTTGACTTAAGAAAAGAGAAGTATTTTTATCATCATCTTTTAACTTTGCAAAAATTGGTAAATAAGCTTGTGATAGAGCACCTTCTGCAAATAGCTTTCTTAAATTATTAGGAATGTTGTATGAAAAGTTTATTGCATCAGCAACTAATCCTGCCCCAAAAAAGGAGGATATAAATCTTGCCTTAACTATCCCCAAGATTCGGGATAGAAAGGTCAAGACCATCAATATTAAAGAGTTTTTCTCTTTACTTTGAGCCATAGAAGCGGGCCATATACTCTTTTTTAAACTCAGCAAAACGCCCTTCTCTAATGCTTTGTTTAATTCTTTCAAGGAATGTATAAAGATATGTTAGATTGTGCTCTGTTGCAAGCATTCCTCCAAACATTTCATTACATTTAATTAAATGGTGTAAATATGCTCTTGAGTATTTTTGACAGCAAGTACAAGTACAGCCTTCCTGTAGAGGTCTTTCATCAAAACGGTGAATTGCTTTTTTCATTGTAATAACACCATCGTCAGTGAAAATACCACCATTTCTAGCCATACGTGTTGCAAGTACACAGTCAAATAAATCAATACCATTTTCAACACATGAAAGAATGTAGTCAGGGGAACCTATACCCATTACATATCTAGGTTTTTCTTCTGTAATATACCCAGCTGTATAGGAAAGAAAATCATTAAATTGCTCCTTACTCTCTCCAACAGAAAGTCCTCCAATAGCAATACCTGGAAAATCCATATCAGAAAGTGTCAGTGCTGATTCTTTTCTTAAATCCTCATAGAAATTACCTTGTACGATACCAAATAAATTACCTTTGAATTTTTCTCCTAATTTATTTCTCTCTTCAATAGATCTTTCTGCCCATGATTTAGTTACTCTCCACGCTTCTTTTGCATTTCTGTAATCAATTCCTGGAGGTGTACAAACATCTAAGCACATAGCAATATCAGAACCAATGATAGCTTGAATATCAACTACCTTTTCAGGTGTAAATACATGCTTTGACCCATCTATGTGAGATTGGAATGTTACACCATTATCTTTAATTTTTCTCAGTCCAGAAAGGGAAAATACTTGGAAACCACCACTGTCAGTTAAAATATTATGATTCCAGTTAGAAAAATTATGTAATCCTCCAAATTTTTCAAGAACCTCTGTTCCTGGTCTTAAATAGAGATGGTAGGTATTACCTAAGATAATTTTGTACCCAATTTCATCCACTTTATCGTGATAAATACCTTTTACAGTACCATTTGTACCAACAGGCATAAATGCAGGAGTTTCAACTCTTCCATGAGGAAGATCAATGTAACCAATTCGAGCTTTAGTTTCCTTATCCTGCAATACCTTAGTATATATTTGTTTAGCCACTCTTTCCTCCGATAGATCTAACAATTAATGAAAGTACAGTTACTATTACAATTGGTAGAATAACTGACATATATGGTTCAGTTACTCCCTGTGATGATGATATTGTGAATACCATCTGACTAACGTAATAGACAACAGCTGTACATAGGCTTTGTATAATACTAAATAAAAATACGTTCTTTTTAAATCGGTAATTCATTGAAACAGAGATAACAATAAGTATCAAGATAGAAAATGGAGAAAAAATTCTACCATAAAAGTCTGTTGCAGCACTGTAATAGGTATCCCTATCAAGAGTTTTTATTCTCCTTAGATAGTTTATTGCATCTACTCTTTCCATTGTTGTTACATCATTTGATGCATTTTTAAATAGTCTTGGTTCAAGAGTAAAATCAGTAATTGGATAACTATTTTCAAAAGAGGTAATTAGTCTTTCCCCTTCTCTTTGATAAACCCTAGCATTTTGGAATATCCAATAACCTTCACTAGAGTATTTTGCACTATCAGCACTAACTCTTAAATCAATTCCATCTCTACTGTTTTTTATTAGTGTTACACTATAAATAGTGCTATTTTGTTCACTAAATCGTGAAGCATGTATAACATAATCTGAATCTAAATCTGTTAGAGTAATATTTCTACTATCGCTAGTTCCTGATAGACCAAATAGCTCATCTGACATTTTGGCATGTTCAAGTTTTGCATCAATCATAATTGTTTCAGAAAAATAGAAAAAAACAATTGTTACAATTACACCAAGAATAACTATTTTAGATGCAATTTTAAAATAGCTAAGTCCTGCATTGTAGAGCATTATTAATTCATTATTAGCTTGTAGCTGTGAAAGGAAAAAAGTCGTTGCAAATAAAAAAGAAATAGATGCAACCATCATTAAATATTCAGGAAGACCTAGGATTGATAGTTTTATTATATCTTTAATATTAGTACTAGATGTTACTATTTTATTCATTGAGCTAAATAGCTCTACAGCAAGTACTAGTAGTACACATACTAAGAGAGTAATAATAGCAGTTTTTAATATTGATGATGTTATATATCTCGTTACTATTTTCATTTTTACTTTCTCTTTAATAATAATAGAACACCACCAAGTAATAGCATTACACCATCACATATCCACATTAAATAACTACTGCTAAATGTTACATCAAATATCTTTAACTGTGAGAAAAATAATATATACCAATATAAGACTGCAACAAGTAAAGATAATCCAAAGCCAAAAAGCCTTCCATATTTTATCTTAATAAAGCTTAGTGGGAAGGTTACTACTGTTAGGCAAAAGCAGGCAAATGATAGTACATATTTTTTATGCCACTCAGCTGTGTAGTATTGATAATAAAAACCAATTGGTTCTTTATCTCCATAGATATCAAGCTCTGTAACTTTTGATTCAATATTTCTTTTTACTTGAAGATAGTTTTCATAGCTATCAACATCACTAAGGTTTGATGCAATACTAGTTAAGATTTCACTTCTGTTATTGTGAAAGCGTTTTCTGCTTTCTATTAAATCTTCTTTTGACTCATTAATTAACACAGCTAAATCTTTATTTGATAAATTAGAAGGACTATCTTGAGTAAGGGCTGGTATTTGATCTGAGAAATTTAAAAATAAAGTTGTATTTTCACTTGTTGCTAAAGACCATGAAGAGATATCTTTTTCGCTTAATAGAAGTTTGGTATCATTTAAATCAAGCTTATAAATATATCTATCTAAATCAATTAGCTCTAAAGTGCCTGATGAAGCACTAATTGTTTGTTCAGGATTTGCACTATTATTAAATAATAAAATATCATTAATTTTATTACCTTCTACCTCTTTATTTACAAGAACAATATCACCAACGGTATTTGTTCCATTTTCCTTAAGTTCAAAGGTTGGAAGCTCTCTCATAATATTATTAAGTAAACTTTTATATACCTTTTGACTTTGAGGCATTAAGTAATCAGAGATATAAAAGGTTAATAAGGTTAAGACTAAAGAAAGTATAATCAATACCTTATAAACTTTCTTCATAGGTATCCCTAAACTTCTAAGAGCTAGTAATTCGTTATTAGCTCCTAAGTCACCTAATACCATGCTAGAAGCAGAGAGAGTTGCAAAAGGTATTACATATTGTAAAAATTGTGGGATAGCACACATTACAAGCTGAAGCATCATAAAGATATCAACATTCTTCAGCATTACTTTTTTTACTAGTAGTAAAATTTGGTTAACAAAAAAAATAAAGAAGAAAAAGATAAAGGAAACTATAAAGTTTAGAAGAAATTCCCTAAGAACATGATAGTTTAATATAGTATATCTTTCTCTTCTTAATAGCATTTATACTCCAGTGGAGCCAAAACCTCCACATCCACGTTCAGTTTCATCCAAAGTAGAAACTACATTATAAACTGCACTCTCACATTTTGCAAAGACTAGCTGAGCAATCCTATCATGATGTTTGACTGTAAAAGGAACATCAGAGTGGTTAATTAAAATTATACCAACTTCTCCTCTATAGTCTGAATCAATTGTGCCTGGAGTGTTTAAAACAGTAATACAATTTTTTAATGCAAGTCCAGATCTTGGTCTTACCTGTATTTCATAACCATTAGGAATAGCCATTTTTATTCCAGTTGGAATTAATGCACTTTTACCTGGATTAATAACTATTTCTCCATCTGGTAGATAAGCATAGCAATCAGCACCTGCACTTTGCTTACTTTGATATGAGGGAGCCTTAGCTCCCTCTTTTAAAACAATGCTTATTTCTTGCATTCCTCTGTTTCCTCTTTTGGGAGGGCATCGACATAAGAAAGATTTAAGCGATCCATTCTGTCAATCTCAATAAGCTTAACATCTACTTCCTGACCAACCTTAAGGACATCAGAAACCTGCTTTACTCTTGTTTTAGCAAGCTTTGAGATGTGGCAAAGACCTTCTTTTCCTGGAAGGATTTCAATAAATGCACCAAAGTCTACAATTCTCTTTACTGTACCATGGTAGATTTTACCTACTTCAGGCTTTTCGATGATAGATAAAATTAAGCGCTTAGCTTCCTGAGCAGATGCATTATTCTTTCCATAAATCATTACTGTTCCATCATCATCAATGTTGATTTCAGCACCGGCTTTCTGAGCAATTGCTTTTATTGTCTTTCCACCAGTACCAATTACAGCACCAATCATTTCTTCAGGAACCTTGACAGAAAGAATCTTAGGAGCATACTCACTAATTTCAGCTCTTGGAGCAGGAAGAGTGGATGTCATAATGCCAAGAATATGCATTCTACCTTCCTTAGCCTGGTTAAGAGCTTTGCTCATGATTTCAGGTGTTACACCTGCAATCTTAATATCCATTTGGAAAGCTGTGATACCTTTACTTGTACCTGCAACCTTAAAGTCCATATCACCAAGGTGGTCTTCTTCACCAAGAATATCTGAAAGGATTACATATCTTGAGTAGTCAGCACCCTCTGTAATAAGACCCATTGCAATACCTGCAACTGGAGCTGTGATTGGAACACCAGCATCCATTAATGAGAGACAACCACCACAAACAGACGCCATAGAAGATGAACCATTTGATTCCATAATTTCAGATACAACTCTGATTGTATATGGGAACTGATCTTTCTTTGGTACTACTGCTTCGAGAGCTCTCTGAGCGAGGTGACCATGACCAATTTCTCTTCTACCTGTTGTAAGTCTACCACACTCACCTACTGAATATGGAGGGAAGTTGTAGTGGAGCATGAAGTTAGAGAAGCTCTTATCACCATCGATTGTATCGAACATCTGCTCATCTTGAGCTGTTCCAAGTGTTGTTACTGCAAGAGACTGTGTTTCACCACGTGTAAAGAGTGCACTACCATGTGTGCAAGGAAGAACACCTACTTCACATGTAATAGGTCTAATTTCTGTAACTTTTCTTCCATCAGTTCTAACACCATCATCGAGAATTGAAGCTCTAAGAATATTATATTCAAGCTCATCAAACATAGCAGCAAGCTGTGCTGGGCGCTTTTCATCTTCACTAATTAATGTAGCAAAGTGCTCTTTAACCTTGTTGTGTGCTTCCTCAAGTGCAGCATAGCGGTTCATCTTACCCTTAACAAATGATGCTTCCTTCTCAAGTGGATAAGCAAACTCTTTAACCTCTTCAAGCCATGAAAGATCTTGAGTTACATCCATTAAAGCAAGCTTTTCTTTACCACAAAGCTCTCTCATCTTTGTCTGAGCTTCACAAATTTGTGTAATAACAGGCTGTGCTGCAGCGATAGCATCGAGCATATTCTGCTCACTTACTTCTTTTGCACCACCTTCAACCATTGTAATACCATCGTGGGTACCTGCAACAACGATATCAAGTTTTGCCTGTGGAATCTGCTGGAATGTTGGGTTAATTACATATTCATCGCCAATTAAAGCAACTCTTACTGCTGCAATAGGTCCATAGAATGGAATATCTGAAATAGTAACAGCACATGATGCTGCGTTTATTGCAACAATATCTGGTGTATTGATCATATCACATGAAACAACTGTTGGTACAATCTGAATTTCACGTCCAAATGCTTTATCAAAAAGTGGTCTCATTGGGCGATCGATAAGACGTGATACAAGGATTTCTTTATCCTTTGGTTTGCCCTCTCTCTTTAAAAATCCACCTGGGATCTTTCCTGCTGCATAATATTTTTCATTGTACTCGACACTAACAGGAACGTAGTCGATTGGTTCTGATGGCTGTTCACCACAGCAAACTGTTGCGATAACAGCGCTTCCTTTATAATGTGCATAAACTGCACCACTCGCTTGTTTAGCGATTTTACCTGTCTCAAAGACAAGTTCACCGTCTCCGATTTTAACGGAAACAGAAGTTACATTACTCATAAAAATTCCCTTATTCGTTCTTTTTTTGTTCTTTATAATACAGATAAAGCCTAGCCTGTTCGGCTAAGCTTTAAATAATATTTTTTTACTTTCTGAGACCGAGCTTTGCAATTAAATCTCTGTACTCGTTGATGTTTCTGTTCTTAATGTACTTGAGAAGTCTTCTTCTCTGACCAACAAGCTTTAAGAGACCGCGCTTACCAGCATGATCTTTTGGATTAGCTTTGAAGTGATTCTGTAAATCGTTGATTCTAGCTGTAAGAAGAGCAACCTGTACTGCTGAATCACCTGTGTTGGCTGTGTTTCCACCAAACTTAGAAACAATTTCTGCTTTCTGTTCTTTTGATACCATTTTTGTTTATAACTCCTTAGTTATTATGCTTAATGATTCAACATCTTTTTCATTTTTATCAATCATTAGCTTAGACTCATCAATTGTTACCTTACAAGCAATGCTATTTCCACTTTTTAGTTTTAATAGTGCTTTATAAGTTCCAAAAGGAGGCAAAACTTGATTAATAGAAGATGTTGCAAATGTAAGACTTTTATTATCAACAATAGCTTTTTCAACTAAATCAATAACATAAGGCCTACCAGAAAGACGCTTAACACCGTCAAGGTCTCCCTTTTGAATCATTTGTCTTAACAATGTGGAGGAAATTCGAACTTGGTCATCCATGATGGTTTCACGAATGAAGACATCCACACTATTACCTGTGGATTCAAACTCCTTTTCCAACTCTTTAGCCGTTACCTGGGAATTAGGAGTACCGCATTTGAAGTCCTCACCGACTACGACTGCTTTTACACGGCACATAGTACATAGTAAGCGAATGAACTCATTACCACTTATCTTACTTATTTCTTCACAAAAGTCAATAAGGGTAAAGTAATTAATACCAAAAGATGAGATATATTCTTCTCTTAGTCTTAAGGTATCAACAAACATTTGCCCTTTTATCTTTGGGTTTTGTGAAAAAGTTATTACCATTGTTTTTGTTCCAGGGTGTGTAAGAGCATATTCTTTTACTTTATTAAATATATCTTCATGCCCTCTATGTACCCCATCAAAAACACCAATTGTAAGTGCTATTGGAACATCTTTAAGGATTTTTGAGTTAACTAAAGCGAAAAAATCATGTATTTCCACGTTCTGTTAATGCGATAATGCTATATCGCGATCCCTCCTTTAAAGCAACTCCAAATAATAAATCATCAATTAAGATTCTATAATAGGTGTCCTCATTTGAGGATGAGAAAATAATACCTTTTTTATCAAGAAAACCATTTATCGCTTTCTTTTTATAGTTTTTATCAAGTATTAATTCTTCCTTACATACTCTTTTGATTAACTCATGAGTATTTTCAAGCGTATTTGTAGGCCCTGTGATGTCTGCTCTTGAATATGGTCCAACTTCATAACGATCTAAGGCTGTAAGATATCCACGAGAAGAGGCAGAGATTGCAATATCTCTTGCAAGGGAACGAATATATGTTCCTTTACTTACGTGAGTATCAAGAACGGCTACTTCACCATCAAATGAAATTAAAGAAGAGTTATATATTGTAACATCCCTTTCAGCCATTACAACTTCTTCACCACTACGTATTCTTTCATATGCTCTTTTTCCATTTACATGGATAGCCGAATACTCTGGTGGTACTTGTTTAATATCGCCTATGTATTTTTTTATTGACTTATTTAACTCTTCTAAAGTAGGTTTTTCTGCTTGGTAAATAATTTCACCCTCAGGATCTAATGTATCAGTTTGGGTTCCAAACTTAATAGTTGCTTTATATTTTTTATCCATCCCAGAAAATAGAGGATTAAGCTTTGTAGCCTCACCTGTTAATACAACCATTATTCCTGTAGCAAATTTATCTAATGTACCAGTGTGGCCAACTTTGCTTCCTTTATGGCATCTTTTTACTTCATTTAAGGATTTAAAGCTGGTTTCACCTGGTTTTTTATCAAGGATGAGCACTGAGAAATCGCTCATTTACGCCCCATTGCCTCATCAATAATATTATTTAATCTTTCACCTTCAATAAAACTGTTATCGGCTTTAAAAACAAGGCGTGGAGTATTTCTTGTTTTCAATACCTTTCCAACATGAGTTTGAATAAAGCCTGCTGCACTATTAAGTGCTCTAACACTTTTATCTAAGCCTCTTTCATCTGCACATGACACATATACAGTAGCATTTGCATTGTCAGATGCTAGGTTCACTTCTGTAATAGAGGTGAACCTAGAAAGATTAGGATTTTTAATCATCCCATTAACA
>NZ_JAXEGN010000272.1:0-7556 GCF_034103065.1 Bullifex sp.
TTGATGCATTTAATATTATCAAGTAATGAAATAAAGTATCTTCTAAGTTCTCTTTCTGTTTTTCTAATATTTTCTTTATTACCTTTTAAATAATTTATTGCAGCATTAAGCCCCATAAGGCCAATTATGTTTTGAGTTCCACTTTCAAATTTATCAGGAAGATTATCTGGTTGAGTTAATAAATCACTAAAGGAACCAGTACCTCCAAATATTAAAGGTTTAATTTTGTTTATTATTTCTTTATTTGCTATAAACCCACCTGTACCTTGAGGGCCAAATAAGCTCTTATGTCCAGTAAAACAAAGAATAGAAATATTATCCTTTTCAAGATTGTAATCTATATGTCCAAGGCTTTGAGCTGAATCAAGGATTAAGGGAATACCATATTCTTTTAATGTATTTCCAATTTTATTGATATTTTGAACACATCCTGTAACATTATTTGCACCTTGGATAATACAAGCTTTAGTATCTTTTTTAATACTTTTTTTGATATTTTCAACAATTACATGTCCTTGGACATCACTATCAAGAAGAGTGTAAGAAATATTATTTTCAACTAATGGACGCATTACTGCATTGTGTTCAAGAGGTGAAATAATCACATGATCCCCAGATTTTAAATATCCTCTAATTACAGTATTTAAAGCTGTTGTCACATTAGGTGTGAATATTACACATTCAGGATTGTTTGATGAAACAAGCTTTGATAGCTCCTCTCTAAGCGACATAATAACATCTTCAGCATCGAAGTTATATGAGCTTTCTCCTCGCTGTAAATTAGAACCATTTTCATAAAAATAGTCACTCATCGCCATTATTACTGATTTAGGCTTTGGATACGAGGTTGAACTGTTATCAAGGTAAATTCTTTTCATTAAAATTGAGGATAACATAAAAATTTTAATATTTCCATTGTATTATTAAAAAATCAATGGTACTCTAAAAGCATGAAACTACTAAAAGATAAAAGAAATTTGCTCATTGCTGGTATCATCATAGGTATCGTTGCCTTCTTGTTACCTTTGTTCGGAAATCCTAAAAACATGGGATTTTGTATTGCTTGCTTTGTCCGTGATATTGCAGGTGGCCTAAAGCTCCATAATGCAGCTGTTGTTCAATATATAAGACCTGAAATTATTGGTCTTATATTAGGATCATTTTTAATAGCAGTTGTAACAAAAGAGTTTAAACCAAGAGGTGGTTCATCTCCTGTATTAAGATTTATCATTGCTGCTTTTGTAATGATTGGAGCACTTGCATTCTTAGGATGCCCATTCAGAATGATTATTCGTCTATCTGCTGGAGACCTTAATGCACTAGTCGGTTTACTTGGTTTTACAGGTGGTGTTGCACTTGGTGCATTCTTCTTAACAAAGGGATTTTCTCTTGGACGTTATCAAAAGCAGAGTTCAGTTGAAGGAGTTGCTCTTCCATTTGTAAATATTGTTTTACTAGTACTATTTTTAGATGTTCCTGCATTATTTGCTTTCTCTGAGAAAGGACCAGGGTCTATGCACGCACCAATAGTAATTTCACTTCTTGCAGGTTTAGTAGTAGGTGCACTTGCACAAAAGACTAGACTTTGTATGGTAGGTGGAATTAGAGATACTATTTTAGTAAAAGATACAACATTACTATTTGGTTTTATTTCAATCTTTGCTGTAATGCTAGTTTTAAACTTAGTAACAGGTAATTTTAAACTTGGTTTTGCTGGACAACCTGTTGCACACTCAGACCATCTATTTAACTTCTTAGGTATGGCACTTTGTGGCCTTGGTTCTGTAATGCTTGGAGGATGTCCTCTTAGACAGTTAATCTTAGCGGGAGAGGGTAATTCTGATAGTGCTGTGTCTGTACTTGGTTTATTAGTTGGTGCTGCAATTAGCCATAACTTCTCACTTGCAGGTGTTGCAAATGAAGGGGTTAAAACTAATGGTAGAGTAGCTGTTATATTTGGCCTAGTATTTTTAGTTGCAGTTGCTCTTATAAAAATATATCAGGTTAAAAAGGAGGAAAATTAATGAAGACTATCGATTGTAGAGGTCTTAGTTGCCCAGAACCTGTTGTAAGAACAAAGAGAGCTATTAGTGGAGAAAAAGAATTAACAGTTATTGTTGATAACATTGCTGCTAAAGAAAATGTTTCGAGACTTGCTAATGCTCTTAGCTATAAAGTCACTGTTAAGGAAGATGGTGGCGAATATACTCTTATTATTAAAAAATGAGTAAGTATATTATTACATTTTATTCTCATTACGAGGCTTTAAAAGCTCGTAGAGTATTAAAGGAGGGACGCTTAATCAGCGTTCCTCGTACACTTTCTTCTTCATGTGGAACTGCAATGGAAGTTGAAAAGGATGATAACTTTATACCTGACTTCAAGTTTGAAGTTCTATATAAAGAAGAAAATGATAAGTTTATAAAGGTTGCAAATGGTTAAATTAACAAGCATGGTAAAGACAAGTGGATGTGCCGCTAAACTTAATCCTAAAGATTTATTTAGTGTCATTGATTCTTTACCAGTATTACATAGTGATAAATTATTAAATGGATATGAAGGTGCAGAGGATGCCTTAATTTGGGATCTTGATGATGATAGGGTATTACTTGAAACAGTAGATTTCTTTCCTCCTATGGTTGATGATCCATATACATTTGGTCAAATTGCTGCAGCTAATGCTATTTCTGATATCTATGCTATGGGTGGAAAGCCTCAAGTATGTATGAATCTTGTATGCTTTCCTGCATGCTTAGATTTATCTGTGCTATCGGAAATCTTAAAAGGTGGAATAGATAAGGTAAAAGAAGCTGGATGTGTTATTGGTGGAGGACACACAATAAGTGACCCTACACCCAAGTACGGCCTTTGTGTTACAGGCTTTGCTCAAAAAAACAAGGTTTGGAGAAATAAAGGAGCAAGAGTAGGGGATGTACTAGTACTAACTAAGAAACTTGGTGTTGGCATTATTAATACAGCTAAAAAGGCAGAAATGTGTGATGATACATCGTTTGAAGAAGCTGTTAAAAGTATGACGACTTTAAATAAAAGAGCATATGAATGTGCACTTAATTTAGATGTTCATGCAGCAACTGATGTTACTGGTTTTTCTCTTGCTGGACACTCAAATGAAATGGCTACAGCATCAAATGTAAAACTGATTATAGATTCAAGTAAACTAAATATAATTTCTGGTGCATTAGAATGTGCTCGTTTTGGTTTGCTCCCTGAAGGTTTATATAACAACAGAGAGTATTTAGAGGATAAAGTAACCTTTAATGAAAACATTCCTCTAGAGATTCAGGATTTGTGTTTTTCTCCTGAAACTAGCGGTGGCTTACTACTAAGTTTAAATAAAGAGGATGCTGAAAAGTTTATTTCTTCTTTTGGGGAACCAGCTAGAGTTATTGGCTATGTTTCAAAAGGATGTGGAATAGAAATATTATAAGACTGCTGAGACTATCATTAGGTGGTAGTCTTTTTTTATAGCCATATATTTTCCTGATTTTGTTTTATATTAGCTGCTAATTGCAAAAGTGTATGGATTGTTGATATGAGTCAGTATTTTATTTTGTTAATTATGTAGAGAAAAATATGCAACAAAACGCAACAATTAACTTGCAAAGCCTTAAAACCCGTGGTAAAGTATAACCATCAATGAATTTTTCTTTATAGGAGATTTAGTTTTTATGAAAAAAACCAAGGCTGAAATCTTAAGCATGATTGAGACTCTTAAAGGTCTTAAGACTGATAATATGTATCTTAATGATTTCTTCCATACATGGAAAGAAACAGATGATGAGATCAGTGCTGTTTTTGAAGTTGCAGAAATTTTACGCGCTATGAGAGAGAATAACATCTCTACTAAGGTCTTTGATTCAGGCCTTGGCATCTCCGTATTCCGCGATAACTCAACAAGAACACGTTTCTCATTTGCTTCTGCTTGTAACCTCTTAGGTCTTGAAGTACAGGATCTTGATGAAAAGGTTTCTCAGATTGCACACGGTGAAACAGTTCGTGAGACAGCTAACATGGTATCATTCATGGCTGACGTTATTGGTATCAGAGATGATATGTATATCGGTAAGGGCCATACATATATGAAGACTGTTTCTGAAGCAGTTCAGGAAGGCTACAATGATGGCGTTCTCGAGCAGAGACCAACCCTTGTAAACCTCCAGTGTGATATTGACCACCCAACACAGTCAATGGCTGATATGCTCCACGTAATTAACTACTTTGGTGGTGTTGAAAACCTCAAGGGTAAGAAGATTGCTATGACATGGGCTTATTCTCCATCATATGGTAAGCCACTTTCTGTACCTCAGGGTATCATCGGCCTCTTCTCAAGATTTGGTATGGACGTAGTTCTTGCTCACCCAGAAGGCTATGACATCATGGGTGATGTAATTGAAGTAGCTAAGGAAAATGCTGCTAAGTCAGGTGGTTCTTTCAAGCAGGTTAACACAATGGAAGAAGCATTCAAGGATGCAGATATTGTATATCCAAAGTCATGGGCACCATTTGCAGTAATGGAAGAGAGAACAAAGCTTGTTGAAGAAGGTAAGTTCGATGAACTTAAGGACCTCGAGAAGAGATGTCTTGCTAACAATGCTAAGTTCAAGGATTGGACATGTACAGAAGAACTTATGAAGACAACTAAAGATGGTAAGGCTCTTTATATGCACTGTCTCCCAGCTGATATCACAGGTCTTTCATGTAAGGAAGGTGAGGTTGATCAGAGCGTATTTGACCGCTATCTCGTTCCTCTCTACAAGGAAGCTAGCTACAAGCCATACATCATTGCAGCTATGATTTTCCTTGCTAAGTTCAAAAATCCAAGTGGTAAACTTGTAGAGCTTCTTGAAGATGCTAAGCCAAGAATTAAGTAAGAAACAATAACCCTTATGAGTTGAGAAGCTTCCACGATTTGTGGAAGCTTTTTTTAAAATTTACTATCATAAATACTATGATTTAATCTTAGATGATTATTCTAAATGCCTTTGCTTTCATCTATATGATGTTTTTTTACCAATTGGCTTTTGATATATTAATTTCATTTAGCCATTATATTTGAATATAAAAATGAGAGCCATTGAGGGCTCTCAATACTTTATCTTGAAAGTTCTTTTATTTCATCAGCTGTTAATTCATGGTTATAGAATAGTGAGTAGAATTCTTTAGCTTTTGAAATATAATCTTCTGTTGCAAATTCTGGATATAGTTTTGATGCTGTGTAATAAATACCAATAATTCTATTTACAGCTGGTGGACCATCAATTAACGGAAATAGCACATAAGGAACTTTGTAAACATTATTGTTCTTAACAGCTGGTAGGTATGACCATTCAGTGTTATTAATAACGATATTGTAAGCACTTTCATCTAATAAGAATATATGATCAACTGGGAGTTTATAAAGTTCTTCTAAGTTTATTTGGTTATTACCACTTGATATTGTTGAATCAACAACATTATTTCCTCCAATTGCTTCGATAACTTCTGCATGGAAATTTCCTCTAGGGATTGCGTTTAATCCATCACTTCCAGTTGCATAGTAGAAGTTCTTTCTTGAATCTTTACTTTTTTCATTAATCTCTTTTGCATATAAAAGCGCATCTGATGCAAACTTAGAAAGCTCATTACCTCTCTTTGTATTACCTAAAGCTTCACCAAGTCTAGTATAGGTGGTACTAATATTTTCAAGGTAGGATTCAATAAAGATTACAGGAATGCCAATATCATTTTGAAGTTTATCAAGGTCATTAATCATAGCATCCTTGCTTCCTTTAATTTCACCAATATCAACTACAACTTCAGGAGAGGCAACAATTAATGCTTCCTTATTTAAGTTTGCTTTTTTGCCATAAAATGTTCCTAATACAGGAAGGGATGCAAAATCAGAGCCAAAGAATTCTTTTTCAGATGCTGATGGTTTAGTAGTTACTCCAACAAATATTGATGGATCAAAACTAACTAAAAAAGCACTTGCCATACTTCCCGATGGAGCAGCCTTTGTAATTACACTAGGGAGGGTTACCTCTCTTCCTAAATCATCAATGAAAGTTCTCTCTTTAATTACAGTTTGACATTCCATTTGCCCTTGAGCAAAAACAAGAGAGAATGTTGTTAATAATAGTAATAAAATAGCTACTATTTTTTTCATAATTTAATTCTCCTTTTCGATTAAAAAAATGCCAAAAGCTTTATTGTTTTTAGCAATTAGTCCATTATTAGTTTTCTCAATAGAAATATTAATTTTTCTATTTTTATAGTTCTCATTAATGAAGGATTCTGCTTCAGCTTCATCCTTAAGTGGTTGGTCAAAAGAAAGTCGATGTAAAGAGTATTGAAAGTTAATATTATGTTGTTTCAAAAACTCAGCAGTTTCCTTTGATTTTGCATATTGCGTTTCCATAGCCCCAGCATGTTCATTTTGAACATAAATTAATCTTTTATTTGCTACCCTTAACAATTTTTCTAAATTGTCCTCTTCTTTAATTCTTCCAAAGAATATTGAAATTACAACATCGTAGGTTTTGTTAACATTAAAAGCATCACCGAGAATAAAATTAGAATTAGGGAATTTTGATAGTGCAAAATTATATGCTTTTTCATCACTATCAAGGCCTACAATGTTATACCCGTCCTTTGTTAAAAAATTAACTATATAACCAAGGCCACATCCAAGCTCGATAATTGAATCTGATTTAGAGATGTATGGAAGTAGTAAATTCTTAAGCTCACTATGAAAGGTAGAGTTATCAGCTGCGACTTTAAAAAGTCTAATTCGTTCATCAGTCCACCACATTTAAACATCTCCCTTTAGAACTATGTATTGTCCCTTATATTTTTCGACACTCATTGGACAGTGATAATACTCAGTTAAGATTTCTGAAGTGACATCAGAACTTAATCCATTAAAGAAAACTCTTCCTTCATCAAGAATTATTATTCTAGAAGCGGTATTAAGAGCTTCTGTTACATCATGCATAGTGATGATGGAAATATAACCATCATTACTTAAGCTTTTAATGTGGTTAATTAAGGTATCTGCATTTTTGATATCTAGAGCAGAGGTTGGTTCATCAAAAAGAAGTATTTTACTCTCTGATAGCAATGCTCTTGCTGCTGTAGCTAACTGTCTTTCACCACCTGAAAGTGTTGTAATATCTCTATCAGCTAAATGCTTAATATTAAAACGATCCAAAGCCTCTTCAGCTTTTTTATTATCTCTTTCCTTTGGTGAAGATAATGTAGAAAGAGAAGGGGTAACGCCCATAAGTACATAGCTTTTTACAGAGTAAGACCAAATGTTAGAGGTGTTTTGTGGAATGTAAGAAAGAATTTTACCCCTTTCTTTTACACTAATCTTCGATAATGATTTTCCATCAACTAAGATATCACCACTTTTAGGTATTAATAGACCTAAAATAGTTTTTAATAAAGTAGTTTTTCCACTTCCATTTCTTCCAAGAAGTGCAATTGTTTCACCACTTTGACATGAAAAAGATATGTTATCTAGTATTTTATTATCCGAGTAGTAAAAGGTAATA
>NZ_JAXEGN010000273.1:0-4587 GCF_034103065.1 Bullifex sp.
GTACAAGAACAATTAATAGGTATAATGGAAGTGATGATACAAATCGCTCAGCTGATTTTTATATCTGTGACACAAAAGGTATTTCTTTTGGAAATAGTAATACTGAAACTTTATATAAGCCAGAAATCTAGGGTTGGAAAAGCTCCAACCCTAATTTTTGTTAATACTCATAAACAAAAGCGTTTTCACAAACACTTTCATCCTTTTCTGAGTTAATAACCATTTCCTCTTCGACCAATGTGTTTTCCTTACTATTTACCTTAGTAAGTCTCTTAAACTCAATATGCTCCGCAACAATTAGGATTTTTTCCCTAGTTTTGTCATCTTGAGTCTTCCACTCACTCATTCTAATTCGACCAACAACTCTAATAGTCATACCCTTTTGAATGTATTCTAAAGCCTTCTTTCCAAGCTTACCCCAAGCCTCAACATCTATAAAAAGAGTATCTTGAGTCTTTTGGTTTTCAAAGTTGGTATAAAACCTATTTGAAGCAAGACGAATAATAACGAGTTCCGCACTAGTTTTGCTACTTGTGTGGACTGCTTTTGGTTCAAAGCACACCTTTCCTTCAATAAGGATACAATTAAGATGATTCATAAAATACCTCCTGTTATAAATGCATCTACTAATAATAGAAGTAAAATTGAATTTTTTATGCTAAGATGGAAAAACAAGGAGTAAACAAATGTTATCAGTACTATCACTTGGAGGATCTATTATTGCTCCAAACAAACCAGATACAGAGTTTTTAAAGGCCTTTAGAGAAGCAGTTTGTGCTTATCTAGAAGAGGATAAAGAGAGAAAATTAATACTTGTTTGTGGAGGTGGTGCTCCAGCAAGAGATTATCAAGGTGCTTTAAGAGAAGTTAAACCAGATTCAGACTCATACATCCAGGATATGCTTGGAATTAAAGCAACTCATTTAAATGGAAGCTTAGTTAGAGCTATTTTTGCTGATTACTGTCAAAATGAACTAGTTACTGACCCAACTCAAGATATAGAATTTAAAGGAAGAATCTTAGTTGCAGCTGGTTGGAAGCCTGGTTTTTCTACTGACACAGATGCAGTCTACCTTGCAAAAAAGTTTGGAGGTAAATTAATTATTAACCTTTCAAACATTGCTAAGGTTTATACAGATGATCCAAGAAAGAATCCAAATGCACAGCCTTTAGACAATATCTCTTGGCCTGATTTCATTACTATGGTAGGAACCGAGTGGATTCCAGGAAAGAATACACCATTTGACCCAATTGCATCAGGATTAGCAAAGGATGCACAGCTTAAGGTTGTATGTGCAGATGGTAGAAACATCGAAAACACAATTAAAATCTTAAAGGGTGAAGATTATATTGGAACAACTATTGGTTAATATATTTCTTCTTCAAACTTAAGAAGTATGGGTTGGGATCTGCAAAGGGGGAAGGAAAAGGTACATCCTTATTAAAATCTGGAATCCATAGGATCTCATCCCCTAATTCTTGTACAAATCCTTCTTCAATTCCTAAATAATCTAAACTATCGAGTAAAAAATCATACTCATCTTCACTTATCTTCTTAAAGCCAGGATTTTCAAGTGGAGGTACAAATTGAGCCATTAAGGATAAAAAGCAATTATCCTTATAGTGCTTTGCATAATAACTCAAAACATCTAAGGTTGCTTTAAGAGAATCTGGAAATACTAAGTGCCTTACAATAGTACCCCTTATTTTATCAAGGTCTGTTACAGGGTGGGTTTTAGTAATAAAATCCATAACAGGAAGAATATAATCAGTATATTTTTCTCTTCCACAAAATTTAGAGGCAACATTCTTATCAAGAGTTTTCATATCCATTAAATATAAATCTATATAAGGGTCAATTAATGTTAATCCTTCGATGCTTTCGTAGCCGGATGAGTTGTAAACAACAGGAAGGTTAAAGCCTTTATCCTTTGCTATTATTAATGCTTCTATAATTGAAGGAATAAAATGAGTTCCGGTTACTAAATTTAATGTAGTCGCACCTTGCTCCTGTAAACTAAGCATTAATTCAGATAACTCTTCATTTGTAATATTAAAGCCCATATTACTTCCAAGAGCGCCTGAAATTTGATGGTTTTGACAGTATTTACAGTGTAAAGGACACCCTGTGAAAAATATCATACCAGATCCCTTTTCACCGGTTAGAGGAGGTTCTTCCCCTCTATGCAGTCCTGACCATGCAATTCGGACTTTATCACTTTGGCCGCAAAGGCCAACTTTTATTCTTCTATCTACTTGGCAGTAGTTAGGACAAAGTTTACATTTTTCGTACATATCTCTTGACCCATATCGCTGAATGTTGCATCTTGTTTTCTATGGGTATATGGAATAACATCTTTAAAAAAGAAATACAAGAAGAAGAACGCTTTATTCTATCTATTGATGGAGGAGGAATTAGAGGAATAATTCCAGCAGTAGTACTTTCATACCTTTCTTCTAAAATAAATGACAATATTCCATTTTACGCACACTTCGATTTAATTGCAGGCACAAGCACTGGAGGTATCATTTCTCTTGGTCTTGCATTAGAAAATGCTGAGATTCAAAAAGAAAAAAAAGAGGACTTTGAATACTATAAGAAAGTAAAGAAAAATATCTTTAAAAGTGAAAATATTTTCAAAGGACTTATCAAACCATGTGCAGATCCAAAGTTAATCGAAGGAATTTACTTAGACCATGGAAAAGAAATATTTGCACCAAGAACAAGACTTCTAGGAAGTGTATTTTCTGATAAATATGATAGTGCCTCATTAGAATTCTTCTATAGAACCCTATTTCACGATAGTAAGCTAAAGGATGCTTTAGTTCCAACTATGGTAGTTTCCTATGATTCGATTTCTGGTAGAGAGTGCTTGCTATCGAGTTATGGAAAGTATAATGAAACCCTCGTTCGTGATGCCGCTAGAGCCACAAGTGCTGCTCCTTTATACTTTTCTCCAAAGATTATGTTTGATGAAGATGGAAGTAAATTGGCACTCCTCGATGGAGGCTTAATTGCAAATAACCCAGCTCTATTTGCTTACATTGAAGCAAAAAAGCTATATCCAAATGCAAAGAAGTTTACTATCCTTTCTCTTTCAACTGCTAGAAATATTTATAAATTTGATCCAACAGGTATCTTTGGGGGCCTTTCGTCATGGGCTGAGCCTGTTATGAAAATTTATCCAAATAGCCAAATGGTTATGACTGATGATACTCTTTATAGTCTTCCCGATTGCAAGTATATTAGAATATTTGATGAAATAAGTGATGAAAAAATAAAGCTTGATGATACAAAGCCAGAGACTTTACAAAAGCTTCATGAAGGTGGACTTAAACTTGTTGAGAAGTTTTCACAAGAACTTGATGATTTTGCTTTACGCCTATCAGAAAGATCAGATTATGACCACGTTAAGTTATCAAGTCGTTTAGCCTTAGAAGGCCCTACTAACTTCAGCTAAGGCCTTTTCATGGATGCTTATAGCAAGCTCTTTTAATACCTTTTTGTAATCCTTTAGCTTAACGTTTTCGCCAACAATATCACTTACACCCTTAATAATTAATACTTTTTTATTTAGCTTTTTAGCAGCTAAAGCAACTCCATAAGCTTCCATATCATATAGTTGTGCTTCATCAATAGCATTTGAACTAAAGGTATCAGAAGAAGCAATTACTACACCTTCACTATTAATATTAAGTGGTCCCATAATACCTCTTTTATCATCTAATGTAGTAAATGGAGGAAGATGGAACTGAGTTAAATCAGCATCTTTATTAATTACTTTTGAACAAAGTAGTACATCACCAATATCAGCACTACCCTTTTTTGCACCACATGTTCCAACGTTAATGATTAACTTAACATCATCGCAATCATTTAAAAGTGTTGCAGCTAAAGCATTTTCCTTTCCAACACCTGATACTACTTTTATAAATATTTCTTCATTAAACAATGCGTTTTCAGCACTATCTGATGCAACAACTAATACCTTCACTTTATACCTCTTAGTGCATTAATTATATCTATACCAAGCCTTCTTTCTCTACCACTTAAAAAGGTGTAATTTATACAGGATGTTGTTAATAATCCTGCCCTCTCAGTTGCTTGGAAAATATCATAACCATTTAAATAAAATCCAAGTAAAAGAGAGGCAAATAAATCTCCAGAACCAGGGTATGAAGCATTGATTTTTTCAAAGCTATTAATTTTTATACTTTTACGATCATATACAATATTTGCTAATTTACCACGCTCTAAACAAACAGATGTTAAAACTACTAGGCTATCAGTTAGATCACTTATTCTATCTATAATAATTTTTATGTCTTCAATGGAAAAAGTACTTTTATAAGGATAATTTGTAATTAAACAAGCCTCTGTGATATTAGGAGTAATAATATTTGCTTTTTTTATTAAATCCTTCATGTATAGAATATTACTTTCATCAAAACCTTGATAAAGCTTTCCCTCATCTCCAAGTACTGGGTCAACAAGAATAGTACAATTGTAAGTTGAAAAAATTTGTTTAGCTAAATTATATTGTTCAAATGATGATAAGTACCCACTATAAATTGCATCAAAGGAAA
>NZ_JAXEGN010000274.1:0-6023 GCF_034103065.1 Bullifex sp.
TGTTTCTTTATGTGACAGAGATATACAAACTACATTTAAAAGAGCTTGGGCTAAAAGCTCTCTTTGGAATAAATGTAAGCTTTTAGCAACTCTAATTTCAGCAGCCTTTTCTAATGAAGAAATTACTGCAGAGGAGCTTGAACAACTAAAGAGCCAAGATACTCTTCAAACATTAATGCAGGAAATGGCTAAAGAACTTCCAATGGTTAAGGAAGTATTAATTGATGAAAGAGATCAATACTTAGGAAGATCTATTTTTGAAGCCCCAGGTAAAAAGAAAGTTGCTGTCATTGGTGCAGGACATACCCAAGGTGTAATTTCAACTATTGAAAGCCTAAGTGAAGGAAAACAAACACCAACATTAGACTCTTTAACAATTGTACCAAAGGGAAAACCAATTGGTAAGATATTTTCCTACCTAGTACCAATGTTAATCGTACTGTTAATCGTTCTTAGTTTTATCTCTTCTGGATGGGACCAAGGTTTAAAAACCTTTTTATATTGGATTGCTGTTAACTGCTCATGTACCTTCCTAATGACATTAGTATCTCTCGCACATCCGTTAAATATTTTAGCTTGTACAATTACGGCGCCATTCTTTGCTCTTAACCCAGTTTTAGGTGTCGGCATGCTAGGAGGAATTGCAGAAGCAACATTTAGAAAACCAAAGGTAAAGGATTTTGAAGGCATTAACGATGATGCAATGACCCTTAAAGGGTGGTACAAAAATAGAATACTTCATGCACTATTAGTTTTCTTACTATCCTCTGTTGGAAGTGCATTCGGAACCCTAGTAGCCTTTCCTGTGCTACTTTCACACCTTTAAAAAATTCTCCGGGAAACCGGAGATTTTTTTACCATCCTTGGTTAGATAAAAAGCTTCTTACTTCATTTTTATCTCTATTAATATTATTAAACTCCCCTTTAATTTTCCCATCGACAAGATAAATAATACGGTCAGAAAATGCTGCTACCTTTGCATCATGAGTTACCATCAATATAGTATTCACTTTTTCATTTAAATTAAGAAATACTTCCATTGTTTCCTTTGATGTCCTTTGGTTTAGAGCACCGGTTGGTTCATCAGCAAATATTATATCTGGGTTATTAATAAGTGCTCTTGCAATAGCAACTCTTTGCTTTTCTCCTCCAGATAAGTTATTTACACTTCTTTTTCCATATCCATCTAGATTTAATTGAGAGAGAAGATTATCAGCCTTAATAGCTTTTTCTTTTGTGTTCCTTGTTGGAATTAGTACATTCTTTAAAACATTTAATTCAGGGATTAATTCTGGATTTTGAAAAACAAATCCAATATGCTTTCTTCTAATATCAGATAAGTCATTACTCTTTAACTTTGATATTTCATTTTCAAGCAAAAAAACTTCTCCATTGAACCTTCCTCTATTGATAAAAGCTTCTCAACATTTCTTATAAATCCAGTAATTAATCTTTCTTTATTAATATTTGATTCCATTTTATCGTTATCAAAAGCTATATAAGAATATGTAATTATCATATCCGAAGTTTCATAGGGATATTGGCAATTAAAATATCCAATAGCATTACCCTCTTCAATCATACGTTCAAATATTTTCACAACTCTTGATAACATTCTATCTTGTACCTTTTGGTGGAGTAACGCATTTTCATTTTTATGTATTTCAGATAGTAGCTCTTTACCAAGTTCTGTATCAGATGAAAGAGAGGTCATTGTTAATACAATTCTATCTATTAGATCAATAGATTTATCTAATGATATAGCCTCAGCTTTATTAATTAAGGAGTCTGTAAAACGTAAAACCACTGCATCGAGTATTTCTTCTTTTGACTTAAAGTGATAGTAAAGAGTTCCTCTAGCTATACCTACTCTATCGATAATGTCGTTCGTACTAGTAGATGTATAACCTTTAGTAGCAAATAAACTCTCTGCTACATCAAGGATTTCTTCACGTCTCTCTTCTGATTCCTTAACAATTCTCATATCGACAACCTGTCGGTATTATGTAATTTAAATATAAAAGAGTCAATAATTTTATTGTAGTGCCCCACTAATCATTATTGCCTGTTTAATATTTTTACAGGTACTCATATTTTGGTCTTTAACCTTAGTTGGAGATAAAATATTAGTAAAGCCTAGATCATTACTTGCTTTTATTCTTTTTTCTAAGAAAGCTACTGGTCTAACCTCACCTGCTAGAGAAAGTTCTCCAAAACTTACTAAATTAGGAGGTAATGCTTTTCCAGATCGAGCTGAATAGAGAGCTAATGCAACAGCTAACTCTATAGATACTTCATTTATTTTCATTCCACCCGCAACATTAACATAAATATCTTGATCAGATAATCTAACACCAGCATGTCGCTCTAATATAGCAGCAACCCTATTAATTCTTGCGCTATCAATTCTATCAGAATAAACACGAGAGAGCCCACTTTTAGCAGGTACTGTTAAGGCTTGTATTTCAACTAAGAATGTTCTTGACCCCTCGACTACTGCTGTATAAGCAATTCCAGGAGGAAGGTTTTCTTCTCCACGTGAAGAGATAAAAAATTCTGTAGGATCTTTTACTGCTTTAAGGCCATCGCTATCCATTCTAAAGATACCAATTTCATCAACAGAACCAAATCTATTTTTTACTGCTCTTAAGAATCTAACACCTGTTTCAGCATGTTCAAAATATAAGACTGTATCAACTAAGTGTTCTACAATCTTAGGTCCAGCTAGTGTTCCTTCTTTTGTTACATGACCAATAAAAAACATTGCTATATTTTTAGTCTTAGCAATCATGCTTAACGCATAACAACAAGCTCTCATTTGATTAGGTGAGCCTGCTATAGAAGGTACTGTTGAGCTAGATAATGTTTGAAGGGAGTCAATTACAACAACTGCAGGTGAAGTCTTTTCTATTGCATCAACTAAAGACTCTAATCGTGTATCACAAAAGATATTTATACTTTTTAAATCTAGGCCAAGTCTAATAGCTCTTAACTTAACCTGTGATGGTGACTCTTCACCAGAAACATATAGTACACTTCCCTCTGATGAAGAAGAAGATAGCATTTGAAGCATTATTGTAGATTTACCTATTCCAGGTTCACCTCCAACTAGTACAGAGCTAGGTCTCATAATACCACCACCTAATACTCTATTTAACTCGCTTATTCCTGAATCAAAACGAGTTGCTTCATCGACTGTAATATCTGATAAACTTTTAATTTCTTTATCGATAATAGTTATAGCCTGTTGTGTTTTATTCGCACTAGGGGCTATTACTTTTTCTTCAACAAATGAATTCCAAGAGCCACAGCTAGGACAGCGTCCTAGCCATTTACTCTCTTCACGTCCGCACTCACTACAGACAAAGCGTACTAAATCTTTCTTCATTAAAATAATTAGAAATCTAAGAGTTCAACATCAAAGATTAATGTTGACTTAGGAGGAATTACTCCTGGATATCCATGGATACCATAACCAAGCTGATAAGGGATAATTAAAGTTCTTTTCTCACCTTTCTTCATTGTTTGTAGAGCTTCATTCCAACCTTCAATAACCTGACCAATTTTAAATGTTGCAGGCTCTCCTCTTAAAATAGAGGAATCAAAGATTTTACCATTTAAGAATGTTCCCTGATAGTGAACTGTAACATTTTGACCATACTTAGGTGATGCACTACCACTACCTTCCTTTAATACAACATACTTTAATCCTGAAGGAGTTTTTATTGCACCAGGATAGCGATTATCAATTTCTCTATCAATTTTCTTTTGCTCTTCAGCTTCTTTTCTGTTAGCTTCCTCTTCAACCTTTTCAACTAAATCAGAAAAAGCCTGCTTTGTGCAAACGAACTTTTCAGCATCTTCACCAACTCTTACAATCTCAATACTTTCGATTTTATCTCCAGTTTTGATTTTATTTACAACATTCTGACCTTCTACAACGTGTCCAAAAACAGAGTGTTTTCCATCAAGCCATGGAGTAGCAACATGTGTAATAAAGAACTGGCTACCATTTGTTCCAGGACCAGCATTAGCCATAGAAAGAATACCAGGACCAGTATGCTTTAATGATGGATCGAATTCATCAGGAAATCTATATCCAGGACCACCTGTTCCATCACCTTTAGGACAACCACCTTGAATCATAAAATCAGGGATTACTCTATGGAAATTAAGTCCATCATAGAAAGGTTCACCTTCATCTTGAAGATTCAATACACCTTCAGCAAGACCAACGAAATTCATTACTGTCATTGGTACTTTTTTGTACTCAAGCTCTAATACAATATCGCCTTTACTAGTTTTAATAACACTATAAAGACCGTCTTTTAAATTACTTTTATCCATCTATTTGTTCCTTTTATTATTCGAATAAATCATCACTCTTACCGAGTATTTTATACAATCTTTCAAGATCTGCTTTACTTGAGTATTGTATCACAAGCTTACCTCTTTTTAGATTTCCTTTTACTTCAACTTTAGTTCCAAATGCTTCAAGTAGTTTATCTTCTACTTCTTGAACGTATGGATCTTTAGTTTTAGATGTTCTCTTAATCTTTACTTTTTTGCCTTGATTAAGAAGCTCAGCCTCTTCTTCAGCTTCTCTAACAGAAAGCTCTTTTTCAATGATTTTATCTCTTAATAGAACTCTATCATTTGGGTTCACTAAAGATAAAATAGCTCTAGCATGACCAGCAGATAAGACACCAGAAATAACATCATCTTTCATGGAATCTGGAAGCTGTAAAAGTCTTAAGCTGTTAGCTACAGTAGATCTTTTTTTACCTACTTTAACAGCTACTTCTTCTTGAGTTAATCCAGACTTCTGAATTAGATACTGGTAAGCTGCTGCTTCATCGATTGAATTAAGATTTTCACGCTGAATATTTTCAATTAAAGCAACCTCTATACGCTCAATCTCAGTAAAAGATCTAACGATTACAGGAATTTCCTTTAATCCTGCAAGTTTAGCAGCACGGAACCTTCTTTCACCAGCAACAATGATGTAACAATCATCATTAATTTTCTCAACTAAAAGAGGTTGAAGGACACCCTGATTTTTAATTGATTCAGCTAACTCTTCCAATGTATTATCATCAAATGATTTTCTTGGTTGATTCTCATTAGCCTTAATCTTATCAATTGAAACAGAAATAATCCTATCTTTTACATCTTCTTCAGAGAGAGAAACAGTAATCTTTTCCTTTGGTTTTGCAACAACATCTGGAGTGATATCGAAATCAAAATTCCCCAAAAGAGATCCCATTCCTTTTCCTAATCCATGTGTTTTTTTAGCTGACACGGTCTATGACCTCCTTAGCCAAATTATTATATGCTTTTGCTCCTGCATTAGATGCATCATAAATATTAATCGGCATACCATAAGAAGGAGCCTCTGCAAGTCTAATGCTTCTTGGAATTATTGTCTTAAATACTAATTCAGGGAAGAAATTAGAAATATCTTCTACAACTTCAGAGTTAAGTTTTGCTCTCTTTGTATACATTGTAAATAAGATACCTAATATCTCTAAGTTAGGATTTAATGATTTTCTAACAGAAGATATTGTCCTCATCAATAAATTTAAACCTTCCATTGCAAAGTACTCACATTGCATAGGAATAATTACTTTATCAGCCCAACACATAGCATTCATAGTAATCAAGCCTAAAGCAGGAGGACAGTCAACAAAGATAAAATCATAATCAGAAGAAATAGGTTCTAATGCTTTAGAAAGAAAGAATTCTCTATTTTCTTCATCAACAAGTTCAACATTTAATCCTGCAAGATCTAAAGAACCTGGTATAACAAAAAGATTCTGAAATGGTGTAGCTTGAATAGCATCATTAACAGATACCTTACCAACAACTACATCATAACAAGTAGCTTTTCTGTTATCTGCAGATACAGAACCAGTCAGGTTACCCTGAGAATCGAAATCTACTAGTAAAACTTTATATCCAAGTGCAGCAAGGGATGAGCCAAGGCTGACACATGTAGTAGTCTTACCAACACCACCTTTTTG